>JBFHRT010000092.1:0-7440 GCA_041591575.1 Spongiibacteraceae bacterium | reverse complement strand
GTAGTTCGTCATTGCGAGGAGCCGAAGGCGACGCGGCAATCTCCATCAGGCAAGGTGCCATGCTGGTGGAGATCGCCATGTCGTAAAAAATGCTCCTTGGCAGGCCCCGCAAAGCGCTGTGGGTCCGCGATGACGCGGTTGGCGATGACGGGAGTTTGTTGAAAGCCAGTCGGGCGACCAGCCCACGTTGGAGGCAGTTATGAGCAAAAAAGTCGCTTTTATCACCGGCGCCAGCCGTGGCATCGGCGCCGCCACAGCACTGGCGCTGGCCGAGGCCGGCTACAACCTGGCACTGACCGCGCGCACTCTGCACGAGGGCGAGCGTCATGAGCACGGCAGCTGGGAGTCGAAAACCGATCCGCTGCCGGGCAGCCTGGAAGCCACCGCCGCGCAGGCCCGCGAGCGCGGTGCCGAAGTTCAGCTGTATCGCTCCGACATCCTGCAGCCGGAGACAGTATTGGCCGCCGCTTATCAGGCGCTGGCCCACTTCGGCCGCATTGACCTGCTGTTCAACAACGCCTGCTACCAGGGCCCCGGCAATATGCAGCGCCTGCTGGAGGTAAGCACGGAGCAGGTGCGGGCCATCTACCAGGGCAATGTGCTCACACCGCTGGCACTGGTGCAGCAGCTGTTGCCGGGCATGGTCGAGCGTGGCAGCGGCGCGGTAATCAATATGGTATCGGGCTCGGCACTTTACGACCCGCCGGCGCCAGCCGACGAGGGTGGCTGGGGCTTCGCTTACCCCTCATCCAAGGCCGCATTGCTGCGCATGGTGCCCTCACTGCGGGTGGAACACGCAAACAGCGGTATTCGCTTTTTCAGCGTGGAGCCAGGGTTTGTACTCACCGAAGTGATGAAGGCCAACGGCTTTGACGACAAAATCGCCGAGCGCTTCAACCCGACGCCGCCGGAGCACATCGCCGCGGTAGTGCGCTGGCTGGCGGAGTCGGACGAGGCACTGACCCGGCAGGACAAAACCGTGATTCACGCGCCGGCGCTGTACCGCGAGCTGTTTGCGTCTGCCTAAATCGGAATATCCGGCGCCGGGCTACGGGCAACTATCAATAACAATAAACCTAAGGGGAGCAGCCATGGCCACTTTGAGCTACGACAGCAAAAAGGCTTTTGTTGAAAAGCTTATCAGTCAGCACGCCGAAGCCGAGCGTCGCAACGAGTGGACCTTCTTCGTCGACGAACTCTACGCTCCCGATTGCGTGTATACCTGTGAGTACGCCGGCGCAATGCAGGTAGTGGCCCGCGGTCGTGAGGAGATCAAAGCCACCCATTACGGTCGTGATATGCTGGTTGGCTGGGAGGGCTGGAGCTTTCCCTACCAGGATTTCTACGTCGGCAGCGGCGACAATATTGTCACCCACTGGATGAACCGCGGTCCAGGTCAACGCCCCGATGGCGGTTACTACGAGACCCCAGGCGTCTCCTTTATCACTCTGGATGAAAACGTGCAGATCTGCCGGCAGCTGGACCTGTTTGATCTGGCTCACCAGATGAAACTCTGCGATGAGCTGGAGGCTGCCGGCCTGCTGTCGCCGGAATTGAAGGAAAACTGGGTAACGCCCATGAAACAGCGCTTGGCAGATCAGCTGGGTTTCGATACCAGATGCTAGTGTCTGTGTCGCCAGTTATAGCTGGCTACAGGTTTTGAAAGATTGATGCTGACGCGTTGCACCGTCGATAGCCCGAAATAGCGGCGACCAGCCGCAGTCCGGCAAGCGCACTGTCTTTGACGACACTGGCGGTTGGTGGCTGTCTGTCTATACTTAATGGTTGACCGGCGCGATTCAGGGAAGAATATTGGGCGCCAGGGTTTTTCCCCGATGCGGTTGTCCGGCCTTTCTGCGGAGTGAACATCTGCCGGGGGAGAGCCATGACCGTCGCTGTTACCTGTTACAAGTCGTTCGTGTTGCAGCGCTGCTGTTCGGTGGCGCGCGCTCCCCACTTTTCACGCCAGCGAGCCGTCCCCCGGCTTTTCGCACCGCTATCCATTCGTTGCGATGTACCCCGAACCAGGAGGTTAGGATCATGGTGACACGAGCAATGGCAAGCAGGCCTTTCACTGCTACGAACGAGGACGTTCCGCAATATTGCGGTGTGATTAATCCCTATGCACTGGCCGAGCAGGTGAGTGGTCGAAAAATTCCCTGGCGAGAGATAAGTAATGCGCCGCAGCTGTTGGCAGATATTCTGCAAACTCCCTATGACGAACTGTTTGACCCAAAATTTGGCGGCCCATTGTATCTCGGATTGAAGTTGAATGACCGGCTGGAGCTGGAGCGTGAACGCTCACCTCTATTAGACGTGGAACTGACGGTAGATATCAGTGACTTGCAGATGCCGCTGATGACTGACGCTGAACAGATCCAGGTGCTCGGAGATTTGGGGCAGATGTTCAAGATCGAGGATGTCGCCGGAATAGAAGTGCGGCAGTCAAAAGTGGTGGCTAACGATTACCTGCAGTTGCTAGTCAGAGTGCCCGAAACACAACGGTTACAGCGACTGGCGAGGGTTTTTAACAAGCCCTTGCTACAGAGTGTCGCGCACGATCCGGGCGAGTCTGGTAAAACCAAGGACTGGACGCCGGAAAACGCCAGTTGGAGCGATCCCGGCCGATTTTTCCTGGAAGCTGCTGAATTTTTTGATCCGGTGCAGGGAGCGGTGGCCAACTGCTACTACATTGCCGCGCTTGCTGCTGTGGCCTGGGCTATGCCATACCGAATTCGTCACCTGACGCGCGCGATAGGGCAGTCGCAACAGCAGTTCACCAATATGATCAGTTTTTACCAACCTGACAGTAATGGCCAGCTGGACCAGGAGGTGGAAGTTACTGATGCGGTTCCGATCAACAGTTCCAGTGGTGGCTTTATCTACGCCCGTTCCAGTGAAGCGGGGGAAATCTGGCCCGCTGTTTATGAAAAAGCCTTCGCCAAGCTGGAAACAGGTACCAGCGGTGATAGGCCCGATATCACCGCCACTGCCTGGGGTGATTGCGTCAAGGCGACGGCGCAGCTTACCGGCGGGCGTCGCCACTATTACGACACCGCCAGCCGTTCCGGCACGGCATTGTGGGACTTGGTGCGTGCCAACTCGATACAGTCGAAAACTGTCAATCCGATGACCTGCTGGACCTATTCCTCCAGCGACGCTGCAGAAAAAAAGGTCGTCTATAGCGATGCCAATATCGTCGCCTCACACTGCTATACGATACTCGGCTGGGCCTATCACGATGGGCGCGAGTACCTGATATTGCGAAATCCCTGGGGCAATACCGAGGCATCGGTGGGAACGCTGAATGGCACCGTATGGCTGTACGATATCAGCTGGTGGAGGCCAATCACGCTGACCACTATGGATGGCACCTTCGCCATCGAGGCCTCGACCTTTAAAACCTATTTTGCTGGACTTGGCGTGGCTAAGTAGCATTTTAGCAGCGTAGGCTTAGGCCCGCGCTGCTGCGCGGGCCGTTTCGCACAGCACGGGCGCCATCACAGGCTTGAACGGCGATTGGTGCTTCCGCGCCATTATCATGTAGCCAATTCGCTTGGCGCTTTTCCATTGCAGCAGCGCGCAGTGCCTGGCGGAGCGTTATACGGCCCGAGGGGAATTGGAAGCCTTGGCGTGTCTTGACAATTTCTTTTGGCTGCGGGCTCGTACACTCACCTGAAATTCTAAATCTACCTTCTGCCACCCATGAAAAATTGTCCCTTCGCGCTGCTGCTTATACGCTTGCTTCCTGCCCTGTTAGTTGTGACCGGGTGTAATGACCAATCCTCACCGGCCGCGACTCAAGATCGCCCGATATCTCACCCGGATGCAGCGATCGATATTACTTGTGATATCGCCGAATACCCTTCTGCTAGCTGGAGCGATTGTGAACTGGGCAACTGGCAGCGCAGCGGCGAGGCACTCATAGAGCAGCAGGCGCCCGCATTTGTTCAGCGCTCGCTGGCGCAGCAGGGGGCCAATCTTGCCAGCCTGCTGGAGCGGTTCGCCCAGGATTCCAGCTGGGGATTGCCGCCGGCGCTGCTCAATACTCCCGCCACGCCGCTGTGCGCGGCGGGCATGGGGCCCTGCGTGGGCGATCCCTTCCGCTATACCGGCGTCGACGGCGCCGACGGCAGCCGCTTCTACGAGGGCGAAGCCGAGGTTGTTCCGGTGGTCTACTACGACCGCGACTGCGCGCGCATCTCGGGCCGGGTGTGGCGCCCGCGCGATGCCGCGCCGACACAGCGCCTGCCGGCGGTGGTGATCAAGAACGGTTCCGTCCAGGCTGGCGAGCAGCTGTACTGGTGGGCGGCACAGGCACTGGTGCGCGCCGGCTATGTGGTGCTCACCGGCGACCCCCGCGGTCAGGGCCGCTCTGACGGGGCTACCCCACAGGGAGGGCAGGGCGGCAATATCAATGGGGCTGTGTTCTTTGAAGGGCTGGTGGACGATATCGATTTTCTGCTGTCGTCGCCGCAGCGGCCTTACCCGCACGAGGCCGCCTGTGCCGGTACCTATCCCACAGAAACTACGCTGTTTAACCCGCTGCACGCATACGTCGACGCCGAGCGCATCGGTATTGCCGGCCACTCCTACGGCGCCGGTGGCGCCACCTGGGTGCAGAGCTACGGCGCGCCGGGGGCTGCTCCCTGGTCGGGGCAGCTGACGCTCCACAACCCGGTGCGGGCCATTGTTGCCTGGGACGCGCTGGGTTCGATCGAAACGCCGGTGAGCGCCACCGTCAGCAACCTGATGTCCACGTCGCGGTCACCGTTCCAGGCTTTGCTGCGGCCCGACGCCGCGCCGCCGGTGGTGCCGCAGGTGCCGGCCTTGGGCTTTAGCTCGGAATACGGCTTCACACCGCTGCCCTTTGCCGCCGATCCCGAGCGCAGCGCCTTCCTCGCCGCCTTTGAGGACTGGCGCGCCGCCGGTGTGCCGGTGTACCAGCTGGCCATTGCCGGATCCACCCACCTGGATTTTTCGCTGGGGCCGAAGCTGCCGGCGACCTCTTGGTGCCCACAGTTGGTAGAAAATGCCTGCGTGGGCGGTTGGGCGCGGCCGGCCATCACCCACTACACGGTGGCCTGGTTTGATCGCTGGTTAAAGCGTGCAGGAGAGCCGGGATACAGCGACGCTGACGCGCGCCTGCTGGATGATGTTAGCTGGGCCGAGCGCTGGTCGTTTCACTACGCCAGTGCGCGCTTTTTTACCACCCGCGATGGCCAGCAGATCGACTGCGCTGATATCCGTCTGGGCTGTGTGCCGCCGTGATCGGCGGCGGCTGATTGTGGATTTGTTTGCTTGCCTGCGGAAGTTTCTCATTGACAGTGCGCTCAGTCTGTATATAATTTAGCCAGCTTGAAAGTACGCTTCCTCTTGATGTTATTCATTTCGAAGTCCGGCCTCCGGTCTTTGTCCTGCTCTTCATAAGAAATCGTTACGCTTCCAGCCCCATGGCCAGTATTAAGGGCCAATCTCTCTTTTGAATGAACAGGATATGACTATGTCTACCACTACCGGCACCGTAAAATGGTTTAACGAAGCTAAAGGTTTTGGCTTTATCGAGCAGGAAAATGGCCCCGATGTGTTCGCACATTTCAGCGCCATTTCCGGCAGCGGCTTCAAAACCCTGGCTGAAGGCCAACGCGTTGAGTTCAATGTGACTCAGGGCCAGAAAGGCCCTCAGGCAGAGAACATCGTCGCCATCTAAATGCGGCGTCCAGAACCTCGTCAGAGGTTCGGGAAGAAAAGGGCAGGGCCTCGCGGTCTTGCCCTTTTTCGTTACAGATAACAACAGGAAAACACATTGAGCCAGTTACCTTTTGACAGCCTGCCGCTACAGCCGGCACTGGTGGCGAACCTCGCCACCCTTGGCTATCGCGAAATGACGCCCATCCAGGCGCAGAGTCTGCCTCATGTGCTGGCGGGTAAAGACATCATCGCGCAGGCAAAGACCGGCTCGGGCAAAACCGCGGCCTTCGGTCTGGGGCTGCTGCACAAGCTGCAGACCAAACGCTTTGCCGTGCAGTCGCTGGTGCTTTGCCCCACCCGCGAGCTGGCCGATCAGGTGGCTAAGGAGCTGCGCAAACTGGCGCGCGCCATTCACAACGTCAAGGTGCTGACACTCTGCGGCGGCACGGCTTTCGGCCCGCAAATCGGTTCGCTGGAACATGGCGCCCATATTGTGGTGGGCACGCCGGGGCGGATTGCGGACCACCTGCGCAAGGGCACGCTCAAGCTCGACGGCGTTGAAACCTTCGTGCTGGATGAAGCCGACCGCATGCTGGAAATGGGCTTTCAGCCGACACTGGATGCCATCGTCGAGCAGCTGCCGCGCAAGCGCCAGAACCTGCTGTTCAGCGCCACCTACCCCGAGCAGATTCAGAGCATTGCCGCGCGTATCATGCGCGACCCGGTGCGGCTGGAGGTGGAAGGGAGTCACGACAGCAGCAGTATCGACCAGCGCTTTTTTCAGCTGCAGGGCAGCGATCAGCGCGCGCAGGCATTGCGGCTGCTGTTGTTGCAGCACCGACCCGAGACGGCGGTGGTGTTCTGCAACACCCGCCGTGAAACCCAAGAGGTGGCGACCGAACTTTGTGGTCACGGCTTCAGTGCCCTGGCCCTGCACGGCGAGCTGGAGCAGCGCGAGCGCGACCAGACCCTGGTTCGCTTTGCCAACAAGAGCGCATCGGTTCTGGTGGCCACCGACGTGGCTGCCCGCGGCCTGGATATCGATGCTCTGGACATGGTGGTCAACTACCACCTGCCCCGCGACCCCGAGGTGTACGTGCACCGCATAGGCCGCACTGGCCGCGCCGGCGGCAAGGGTGTGGCCTGCTCGTTCTATACCGACAAAGAGAGCTACAAGCTGGCGCGCCTGGAAGACTACCTGGAGCTGACGGTGGGCGCCGACGCGTTGCCGCCGGCAGCCGTGCTGGACAAGCCCGCCTACCGGCCGGCAATGACCAGCCTGCAGATAGACGGCGGCAAGAAGCAGAAGCTGCGACCGGGCGATATCCTCGGTGCGCTGACCGGCGACAAGGGCATACTCGGCAAGCAGGTGGGTAAGATTCATATTTTCGATCACTGCGCCTATGTGGCGGTGAGCCGCGAGGCGGTGAAGCCCGCACTGAAAAAACTGAGCGAAGGCAAAATGAAAGGCCGTTCGTTTCGCGTGCGCCAGTTGCGGGCGGCGAGAGGCTAGCGCCGCTAGTCGCTATCGGGCACGTTGCCGCCCCAGGAGATCGCCGCGTCGCTGCGCTCCTCGCGATGACGAGATTGATTTGTGTGTCATTGCGAGACGCCGAAGGCGAAGCGGCACTCTAGTCCAGGCCAGGTGCCGCCTCAGGAGATTGCCACGTCGTTGCGCTCCTCGCGATGACGAGGTTGATTTGCGTGTCATTGCGAGGCGCCGCAGGCGAAGCGGCAATCTGATCCAGG
>JBFHRT010000091.1:0-7529 GCA_041591575.1 Spongiibacteraceae bacterium | reverse complement strand
TCTAGCGTCTAGCGTCTAGCGTCTAGCGTCTAGCGTCTAGCGTCTAGCGTCTAGCGTCTAGCGTCTAGCGTCTAGCGTCTAGCGTTACCCAATCGACAAGGCCAGCAAGCGGCTCAGTTCGGCCAGGCCGCGCCCGCTTTCTTCGCGCAGCGAATTGAAATAGTCCTGCACCTTGCGCTGGTCGCGCTGGGAGCTGACCGCGGGTTTGTCGATCACACCCTCGCGCAACAGCGCCTGACAGACATCGCGGCTCAGGATAAAGGTGTCCTTGCCGACAAAGCGCAGGAAATACTGCCCGCTGTTGCCGCCCAGTCGCGAGCCGTGTTTTTTCAGGTACTGCCACAGCCCGACGATATCCTCCTCGGGCCAGTCCGCAAGGAACTGGCCGACACTGCCGTGCTCGCGCTGCAGGTCCAGCACCAGCAGGGCATTGTCCTGCACCGCCTTAACCTTGGTCAGGTTGCGCACAATGCGTTTGTCGCGGGCCATGTCTTCAATGTCTTCGGGGGAGCGCGAGGCCACCCAAATTGGCAGAAAGCCGTTGAACACCGCCTCGAAGCCTTCCCACTTCTGCTCAATCACCCGCCAGACAAAGCCAGAGCGGAAGATACAGGCGGCCATCTCCGCCAGATAGCGGTCGTCGGGGGTGGCCAATAACTGCTTGCGGCTGGTGCTCTGCGGCAGCTTGTCTTCAACAGCGGCGGCACTGCCGTGATGCTCCACCGCGTATTGGTAGAGGCGTTCGTAGTCTGACATCGGGTGAATCCCTGCGGCTGATTCCAGATTGAATGCAGGCGGCAGCTTGCCATGGCCCTGCAGCGGGGGCAACGGCGGGGGCTGGACAGATTTTAACTATACGGGCGTATAATGAGTTGCTAGTATCAGAGCTTCTATTGAGCGACTGAACTCAGAAGTCGCACGTTAAGAGCGAGACGGCAATTTGGTCCCGTCATCGCGAGGAGCGTTGTCAGCGACGTGGCGATCTCCCGCCAGTCACTGCCACTCGGGCGGAGACTGCCGCGTCGCTCGACCACTGAAAAACGTGGCCGGGCTCCTCGCAGTGACGGGGTTCTGAGGAGTAGGCACTGGCTTTTGCAGCCGCCGTCATCCGTCAAACGCCTAGCCAACCGTGAGGACACACTATGCTCTCATCCATGGACGATTACCCGCTGCACCAGATCAGCGACGTCATCCGCCACGTCGGCACCTCCGACCGCAACTTCTACGACCGCTACTATTTCAACCTGCACGCCTCCAGCGACGACCTGTTTATGGTAATGGGTCTGGGCCAGTACCCGGCGCTGGGGGTGCAGGATGCCTTTGCGGTAGTGCGTCGCGGCGACAAGCACCACGTGGTGCGCGGTTCGCGGGAGCTGGGTGACGACCGCATGGACACCCGCGTGGGGCCCTTCCGGGTGGAAGTGCTCAAGGGCCTGGAGCGGGTGCGCTTTGTGCTGGAGGAATCGCCGGACAACCCCATCGCCATGGACCTGATCTGGGAGGGGGCCATTCCCGCCTTCCTGGAGCCGCGCCAGTACATTCGCAAGCACGGCCGAGTGCTATTCGACTCCATGCGCTTTGCCCAGACTGGTTGCTGGTCGGGCACGCTGCGGGTGGGTGACGAGAGCTTTGAAGTGACACCGGATCGCTGGCGCGGCAGTCGCGATCGCTCCTGGGGTATCCGTCCGGTGGGCGAGCCCGAGCCGCTGGGTATTCACCAGGGCACCCCCATCATGGAGGGCATGTGGAACTACGCGCCCATGCAGTTCGAAGATTTTTCCATCCTCTACATCTGTCACGAACACAACAACGGTCATCGCCAGCTGGAAGAGGCGGTGCGGGTGTGGAACGATCCGGAGCGAGAGCCCGAATGGCTGGGGCGCCCCGAGCACGCGCATGTGCTGAGTGTGGCCAAGCCTTACCTGGCCTATATCGAGTCCTCCACCATTCGCTTCCCCGAGGCGCCTGAGGGACCGCTGGAAGTGAAGGTGACGCCGCTCACCCATGTGTGGGTAATGGTGGGTACCGGCTATGGCCTGGAGGCGGACTGGAAGCACGGCATGTACCAGGGCAAAGAAGTGCTGCAGCAGTTCAGCCTGGATATGGAAGCAGACAAAGACCGTATGTTCGGGCTGGTGGACAACGCTGCCCGTTTCGAGCTGAACGGGCAGGTGGGGCACGGCCTGTTTGAGTACGGCTTCTTTGGTGAGTTCGACAAATATGGCGTGAAGTAACGCCTGACGCCGGACGGGAGACGGAAGACGCCAAGCGTAGGGTGCGCTGCGCGCACCGTGGAAAGGTGGTGCAGGCTATTGGGCTTGCCCGGTGCGCGCGGCGCACCCTACGCGGCTTCGCATCACAGCATTTGCGTCTCCCGTCAAGCGTCCAGCAAACGACGAGGTAAACGACGAGGTAAACGATGAAAAACATCCAGGCAGTACTATTCGACTTCGGCGGGGTCTTCACCGTCTCTCCCTTCTCGGCCTTCGACGAGATCGGCCAGTCGCTGGGCATTGCCCCCGGCAAGACCCACGAGTTGCTGTTCGGCGCTTATCACCATGATGGTGACCACCCCTGGCACCGGCTGGAGCGCGGCGAAATCAGTCTCGAGGACGCGCGCCAGGCGATCATGGCCAGCTCTCGACAGCAGGGCGTCGAGCTTGATATCTACCAGATTCTGGCCGGCATTCCCCGCGACGGCGGCATCCGTCAGCCGCTGGTAGACAAGGTGGCGGAGCTGAAGCAGCAGGGCTATCGTCGCGCCATCATCACCAACAACGTCAAGGAATTTGCCGATGGCTGGCGCTCGCTGCTGCCGGTGGACGAGCTGTTCGAGCTGGTGGTGGATTCCTGTGTCGAGGGCGTGCGCAAGCCCGATCCAGCCATATTCGATCTGGCGCTGTCGCGAATGGGTATCGCGCCGGAACAGGCTGTGTTTCTCGACGACTATCCCACCAATGTTACGGTGGCTGCAGATTTGGGGATGCAAACCATTCTCGTTGGTGAGGACATCCAGGAGGCGATTCGCGAACTGGATGCGCTGCTGGGCTTGCCGGATGCGGTCGCCAGCGCTTAGCCTGGAAATTGCACCAACTGCCGGACTTTTTGGGCGAGGGCTGAGTGCGCTGGCTGGGCAAAGGCCCGAAAAGTCCTAGCGGGCCTAAGGCTCGAGGGCATTTGTTCGGCCAGCGTGCTCAGACCCGGCCAAAAATCGGCAAGCGTGATGGGTGACAAGGTGTTACGTAGCAAAAATTCGCTTTCGAACTGCTACACAAGTGCGAATGCCCAATTTCGTAGCGTGCTGGTGCAATTCCAGGCTACACTATTGGGCTTATTGCATACCAATAACTAGTGAGACCAGCGTGAGTGAACAGCCCTACCATCACATCAAAGTCAACGGCGTGGACTTCGCCTACCTGGAGGCGCGGCCCGCACGCGAAGACGCACCGCTGGTGCTGTGCCTACACGGCTTTCCCGACTCCGCCCACACCTTCGATGGGCTGCTGCCGGTGCTGGCGGCGGCCGGCTACCGGGCGGTGGCGCCGTTCATGCGCGGCTACTATCCCAGCGGCCTGGCGCCCGATGGCGACTACGCGGTGACCACGCTGGCCGCCGATGCCTTGGCGCTGATCGAGGCGCTGGGTGAGCGCGAGGCGATTATAATTGGTCACGACTGGGGTGGGCTCGCCGCCTATACCGCTGCCAACCTGAAACCCGAGGCGGTGCGCCAGCTGGTGGTGCTGGCGGTGCCGCATATCGGCGCCAGCCGCAATAGCCTGGCGCAGCTGCGCCGCTCCTGGTATGTGCTGTTTTTCCAGCTGCCGTGGTTGCCGGAGCGGTTGGTTCGCCGCAACCACTTTGCCTTTATTGACCGCCTCTACCGCCAGTGGTCGCCCAGTTGGGGCGAGGGCGAGTTCCAGCTGGAGCCGGTGAAGCGAGCGTTGGGCATGCCCGGCGGCCTGGCGGCGGCGCTGGCCTACTACAGACGGATGATTCGCGGCGCCAGCAAAGCCGTATATGATGTCATGTCGCGCACCACTAGCGTGCCGGCACTGTGGTTTGCCGGCGAGGAAGACGGCAGTGTCGGCCTGGAGACGATGCAGGGCATGGAGCGCGCCTTCAGCGGTGGCTTCGAATTCTGCCCTGTTGCCGGCGCCGGACATTTTGTACATCGCGAAGCACCGGCATTGGTCCACGAGCGCATTCTGGACTTCCTTTCGGCGCACTAGCCGGCTGCGCGCAGTGCTGGGATGCCAGTTGCACTGTGCCGCGTTTCGAACAATAGCGAATTGAATGATAGAGGCTGGCCGCGCCGCCAGCCTCACTGACGGGAAGGAAAATCATGAGCACTGAAAATTGGGATCACAGTGTCGACGTGCTGGTGGTCGGCAGCGGCAATGGCGGCCTGACTGCGGCGCTGAGCTGCTATGAAATGGGCACCAAAGACGTGCTGGTGATCGAAAAGGCCGACCTGGTGGGCGGTACCAGTGCCACTTCCGGCGGCGGGGTGTGGATTCCCTGCAACCGCTACGCCAAGGCCGCCGGTGCTCAAGATTCCTTCGAGGACGCCAAGACCTACCTGAAAAACACCACGCCAGAGGGCGATGTGCCCGAAGAAATGGTCGATGCCTACCTGCGCAACGGCCCCAAGATGGTGGACTTCCTGCATGAGCGTACTGACGTGCGCTACGAGACGCTGGAACACTATCCCGACTACTACACCAACGTCGACGGTTCGCGCACCGGCCACCGCTCCATGGAGCCCGAGCGCTTCGATTCCTCGCTGCTGGGCGACGACGTCAAGAAACTACGCCCCTCGCACCACATGATGCGGCTGTTCGATCGCATTTACTTCACCCAAGTGGAGGCGGCACTGCTGACCGTGCAGGGGCCGGGCTGGATCAAACTAACCATGCGCCTGCTGCTGAGCTACGCGCTGGACTTCGGCTGGTGGCTGCGCGGCCATCGCCTCGGTCGCCATATCTGCACCGGTGCCGCCGGCGTGGCGCGACTGTGGTATTCGATGAAAAAGCGCAATATGCCCATCTGGCTGAACACTGCCATGAAGCAGCTGGTGGATGAAGACGGCCGCGTGGTTGGCGTCGTCGTTGAGAAAGAGGGCAAGACCCTGCGCATCCAAGCGCGCAAGGGTGTGGGGCTGGCGGCCGGCGGCTTCGAGCAGAACCAGGACATGCGTGAGCAATACCTGCCCAAGCCCACTGACAAGAGCTGGAGCGGTGGCGTTCAGACCAACACCGGCGACGCCCTGCGCGAGGGCCTGCGCCTGGGCGCCGCTACCCGCCTGATCAATGGCGCCTGGTGGTGCACCACTATCTCGGTGCCGGGCGAGCCGGCGCCGCGCTTGAGCGTGATGGAAAAATCCTATCCCGGCTCTTGCATGGTCAACATGAAGGGCAAGCGCTTTGCCAATGAATCGCAGAACTACATGGCCTTCCAGAAAGAGTTGTTCCGGGTGCACTCCGACGACAACCCCTGCGTGCCGATGTACCAGGTGTTCGACGCGCGCTTCCGCCGCGACTACATCGTCGGCCCGATGATGACCGCCCAGCTCAAGCCTGACTGGACCATTCCCAAGGAGTGGTTCGATACCAAGCTGGTGGGCAAGGCCAACACCATCCGCGAGTTGGCCGAGCAGCTGGGCATCGATCCTGACGGTCTGGAAGACACCGTCAACAAGATGAACGACTACGCCAAGACCGGTAAGGATCCCGAGTTCGGCCGCGGCGACTCCGCCTACGACCGTTACTACGGCGACCCGCGCTTTCAGCCCAACCCCTGCCTGGGCGCCATCGACGAAGCACCGTACTACGCCATTCGCGTCGACGCCGGCGACTTCGGCACCCAGGGCGGCCTGGCCACCAACCCCAGCGCCCAGGTACTGAAAAACGACAGCGGCGAACCCATTGCTGGCCTGTACGCCATTGGCAACTGCTCGGCAGCGGTGCTGCCTACCTATCCCGGCCCCGGCTCCACCCTGGGCCCGGCGATGACCTTTGGTTACCAGGCGGCGAAGCACATTACGGGTTTTAAGGACTAGCGCCGGTATAGTAATCCGCACTTGCCACTAAGGTAGGTGCGGATTTATCCGCACAATTCCCTCCGCAACGGCTAGTTGACCTGAAGCCACTTGGCATCCCAGTGTGGGTAATCTGCCAAGCGGCGAACAATTCCCGCTCTCAATGGATTGGCTACGATATAGCGCGACACGTCAAGCAAGTCCTCATCCCTGCGCAGCGCGTGTTCATAATAGTTTTTCTGCCAAAGCGGCCCCTGCCGATTCAGGTATTTGTTGATTTTCTGGCCTGAGCGAGCTTTCACAAGCTTTATGGTGGCACTGAGCTCTGCACCTGCTTGTAGCTGAAATAACCAGTGCAAGTGGTCGGGCATTATCACCCAGGCTAGGGAATCGACCAATCCGCGGTCTTGTAGATCTCGCATCTCCGCTACGACAAAGCGCGCCGTGTGGAAGTCGCGAAACAGCGCTTCACAGCGTTTATACAAGGCCGTGGTGACAAAATAGGTGTGGTTAGGCGCAGAGTAGCGCCCTTTTAGCAAATTGGCGTAGGACATCCATATCCTTCCCAATAGGTGTAGGGACCGTCAACATACTAGAGAAAGCGCGCAGGAGGGGGTGGTGTGCGAATAAATTCGCACCTACATAGGCGCCGCTGTTAACTGTAGGTGCGGATTTATCCGCACAATGGTCGTGTTCTATTTTTTCTTCTTCGGCAACACCACCACAAATGTTCCCGACAAGCGGTCGTGCCAGGCGCGGCGGTCGCGGTCTACCCAGATCCACCAATAACCCAATCCGCCCAGCAGCAGCGACGGCACACCGGCAGCCATGCGCCGCAGGCACTGCCCCCAGCTGGGCACCTCGCCGTCGGCATTCTGCACCCGCAGGCGCCAGGCCTGCATGCCCAGGGTCTGGCCGTTTTTGCGCCAGAAAATGCAGTAAAACAGCACCACAATTGCCAGCAGGTAGAGCTGGAACGCCAGTCCACCCATCGCCGGTGCGATCTCGTGCACCACGTCCTCGTTGGCTACCTGCGCGCTGGTATCCATGCCGCCACCGATAAAAGCGGCAATGGCGGCGGCTACAAACAGCACGCCGAACAGCAGCATGCCGTCGTAGACCATGGCGGCCAGGCGGCGCCAGACGCCGGCAGGGGTTGTGGTAGGAGCTTGGGGCTGGGAGTCGGTCATGGCGACGGCTATCGGGTAACTCACGGGGCGGCCATTGTAGCAGACGCCGGCGCAGGGGTAGCGACTGGCGGGGCGCGTCGCATCAATGCTAGTCTGGCCGCTATCACCATGACAAAATCGTAAGCGGTCGCTCGCCGGCGGCTGGCCTATGATGGGCGGGTAAATTGGGGCCAATTGATTGGGCCTGGGACATCGAGTGGAGACATCATGCGGGTATTGCTGATCGAGGATGACGCCAGCGTCGCTGACTACATCGTAAAGGGGCTGCGGGAAAGCGGCTATACGGTGGATCACGCGGCCGA
>JBFHRT010000090.1:0-7540 GCA_041591575.1 Spongiibacteraceae bacterium | reverse complement strand
GCTCCTCAGGCAGGAAGCCGGAGTTCTTCTGATTGGGCTTCCAGTTCTTGAGGTCGATTTCCTTGTGGCAGATATTCCAGTCGGCGCAGATCACCAGCTTCCGCCCAGCGGCCTTGAGCTCCTGGAAATGCGGGTAGATCTTGTCCATAAAGGCGTATTTCTTGGCCTGCGCCTGCTCACTGCTGGAGCCGGACGGCATGTACAGCGAGATCACCGACACGGTGTCGAAATCGGCGCGAACATAACGGCCTTCGCTGTCGCAGGGATCCCAGCCCAGCTTGGTCACCACCTCATTGGGGGTCTTGCGACAGTAGATTGCGGTGCCGCTGTAGCCCTTGCGCTCGGCGTCGTGGTAGACAATGGTGGAAAAATCACCGGGATAAAAATGCTCATCAACGAGCTGGTGTTCCTGCGCCTTGGTCTCCTGAATGCAGACCACATCGGCTTTCTGCTTGGCAAGCCAGTCAAAAAAGCCTTTTCTGGCGGCGGCGCGAATGCCGTTGGTATTGGCAGTGATAATGCGCATGTACCTTTACTTCCTTCACTTTTCTTACCGTAGGGTGCGCCGCGCGCACCGCTGTTGCGTCCCCATCCAGCCCCAAGCGGCTTACCCCGCTGTTTGCCCGCCGTCGACGGACAGCGCCGCTCCGGTCATAAAGCGGGCGTCGTTAGAGGCCATGTAGGCAATGGAGCGGGCGATGTCTTGGGGCTCGGCCATGGGCAGCAGTGGCGACATGCGCGCGAACAGTGCCGCATCGGCCTGCGCCGGCATTTCAAAGCCGGCAGCCAGCGGCGTTTTGACGCCGCCGGGACAGATGGCATTGACCCTAACCCCGCGCGCGGCGTATTCGATGGCCAGCGATTTGCTCAGCATCACCACGCCGGCTTTGGCCGCACAGTAGGCCGCCGAGTAGGCCTGCCCAACCAGCCCGGCCGAGGAGGCCATGTTGACGATATTGCCGCCGCTGGCAATCAAGTGAGGCATCGCGGCACGACACAGATAAAATACGCCGTCGAGGTTTATGCTCTGTACCCGCCGCCACTCGGCGTCGCTGGTATCGGTAAAGTGCTTGGCCAGGGCGATGCCAGCGATATTGCACAGCACATCCAGCTGCCCAAAGGCCTGCACCGCTGCCTCTACCGCTTGCGCACAGGCGGCACTGTCGCTGACATCCAGCTCCCGGACTTGCAGCCGCTCCGGACCCAGTGCCAGTGTCTGCGCCAGCTCATCAAGGCCGGCGCGATTGATATCGCACAACAGCAGCGCAGCACCCTCGGCGGCGAACTGCTCGGCGGTGGCGCGACCAATGCCGGAGGCGGCGCCAGTAACCAGCACCACTTTGTTATGAAATCGCTGCATCTACGCCCCCTCCAGCGCCGAGTTCAAATTATTGTGCCAGTGCAGGCATTCGCCACTGGCGCTGTTTGCACACTCAGCGGCGCACTCTACCATGACTGCTCGCCAATCACATGACCGGAACCGACTATGGAAGAGCTGCTCATTATCGAGGCCATCAAAACGCTGAAATACCGCTACCTGCGTGCCGTGGATACCCACGACTGGGAACTGATGCGTTCCACCCTCAGCGACGACTGCGTAGCACGCTACGACGGCGGCAAGTACAGTTTCGACGGCGGTGACGGTGTGGTCGCGGGCATCAAGTCCTTTATGGATTCTCCGGATGTGGTCACCCAGCACAACTGCCACCACCCGGAAATTGAGGTGATCAGCGACACCGAGGCACGCGCCAAGTGGTATCTGCAGGACCTGGTATTCAACCTGAAGGAAAATTGGATGCTGTTCGGCACCGCCATCTATGATGACGAATACCGCAAAGAAGACGGCCAGTGGAAGAAGTGCAGTACCCGTTACGAGCGCATCATGGAAACCGTTACAGCACCGATCCCGGAGAACCTAAGCTTCACCCACAATATGTTCGCGCCCAAGTAACGGTTACGGGTTACTGACCAGTCACTCAGGTCGGCCGGGTGTGTCCGAGTAACAACGCTCCCGGTTAGCGTGGAGCCGGGGTGCCTGCTACTGGCATCCCGGCGACGGTGGAGCGCCCCACCCGGACGCCCGATCAGACTTCTGCCGGCATCGGCGTGCCACCTGGCAGGCGCGAAACGTCGTATTGCTCCGGCACGTTGAATTCGTAGCCGTGCTCCAGCTTGCGCTCACAGATGCGCCAGCCCTGCTCGGTACGCTGCAGCTTGTCGGCGTACCACAGACCGTAGAGGATAAATTGGGTATTGCCGTCATCGTCAACAAAACGCATGGAGGTGTGACAGATACTGCGCGCACGGGCGCTATCGCCATCCAGCCAGATACGGATATTGCCCAGCATATGCTGCGAGCGCGGCAGGTGGCCGAAAAGTGTTTTCAGGTAGGCTTTGTACTCGGTAAATTCACCGCGCACGCCGCCGACGTCGCTGCTGTCAATGGATGCATCCGCCGTAAACAAGCGGTCGAGTTCAGCGAACTTATGTCGATCCAGTGCTGAACAATAATCGACCAGTACGTCGTTGATTTCCATGCGGTCAGAAATGTCCTGCATACTTAACGCCATTTTTGGGGTTACCTCCTAAATCTAACGCAGCGCCACTCTAGCCGAAATCGCCGCTACGGCCCAGAAATATGTGATCTATGCCTCACTTTAAGCACAATTCGACACAGCAGGACATTAAGCAATTTTAAATTCCCGGCCCCAGGCCAACTTACTATAATGCGTACTTTTTGCGCACATTACGTTCGTGCGCCCGCGCCCACCTGAGACAGGACCTTCAGAATGACCGATATCGTGGCCAAACTCGCAACCAGCACCGAGCAACTTACCCAGCCGGGCATGCCTTTCGAGATTGAGGAGCGCGACATTGGCGGCGTGAGCTACCGCCTGTACAAGCAGGCCCCCGCCACCGCCAAAGAACTGCTGGACGCCGGCCGCAGCCACGGCGACCGCACTTTTTTGGTGTTTGAGGGCGAAGAGTGGAGCTTTGATGACTTCTATCGCCAAGTCGACGCCATTGGCCATCAACTGGTAAACCGCTATGGCGTTGCAAAAGGCCAGCGCATCGCCATCGCCATGCGCAACTACCCCGAGTGGATGGCGGCCTACGTAGCGATTGTATCGCTGGGTGCCATCGTGGTGCCGCTGAACTCCTGGGGTCAGAAGCAGGAGCTGGAGTACGGCCTGCGCGATTCAGGCGCCGGCATCGTGTTCTGCGACGAGCAGCGTTACGCTCACATCGCCGACGACCTGGCAACAATGGACGTACGCGCCGTGGTCGCGCGTGCTGGCGCGGAGCTCCAATTCGGCGCCAATGCCGAAAGCTATGAAGCATTTATTGCCGACGGTCTCGGCCAGGCACTGCCCGCCTTTGACTGCGATCCCGAAGACCCGGTGATGATCATGTACACCTCCGGCACCACCGGCAACCCCAAGGGCGCACTGAGCTGTCACCGCAACCTGGTGCAGGCCATCATCAATTTCGAGTTCCATGCCATGAGTTCGGCCATGGCCAATCCCGAGACCATCGAGAAAATGTTTGCCAGCGGCTTTGAGCCGGCCTCGCTGCTGGCGGTGCCGCTGTTCCATGTCTCCGGCTGCTATGCCATGTTCCTGCTGTCGCTGCGCGGCGGCCGCAAGATCGTGATGATGTACAAGTGGGACGCCGGTCGCGCGCTGCAGATGATTGAAGAACATCGCATCACCACCCTGAGTGCGGTGCCGTCCATGGTCATCGACGTGCTCGAGCACCCCAACTTCGACAACACCGACACCAGCAGCCTGATCGCGCTCGGCGCCGGCGGCGCCGCCTGCCCGCCCAAGTTCACCAAACTGGTGTATGAAAAAGTGGCCTCGCCCTACCCCGGCTCCGGCTACGGCATGACCGAAACCAACGCCGCCTGCTCTAGCTGCACCGGTGAGGCCTTCCGCTACAAACCCAACAGCGCCGGCACCGTGTCGCCCATCGTCGATGTGATAACCACCGATGAAGACGGCAATGAGCTGCCCCGCGGCGAAACTGGCGAGATCTGGGTGAAAAGCCCCGCGGTCATTCGCGAGTACTGGAACAAGCCCGAAGCCAACGCCTCCACTTTCCGCGACGGCTGGCTGGCCACCGGCGATATCGGCTACGTGGACGAGGAAAACTTCCTGTTCCTGGTGGACCGCGCCAAGGACATGGTGATTCGCGGCGGCGAGAACATCTACCCAGTGGAAATCGAGGCCTGCATCCACGACCACCCGGCGGTACATGAGGTGACTGCCTTCGGCGTGCCGCACGACACCCTGGGTGAAGAACTGGCGGTAGCCATCACCACCAAACCCGGCCAAACACTCAGCGCCGATGACATTCGCAGCTTTGTGCGCGAGCGCCTGGCCGGCTTCAAGGTGCCCAGCCACGTCTGGCTGTGCGAGCAGCCGCTGCCGCGCAATGCCACCGGCAAGATCCTGAAGAAGCAAGTTCGCGAACAGTATCTCCAGCAAGCATGACCGAGCACTCGATTCCCGCCGAATGGGCGGAGCTGATGGCAGAATTTCGCCAGCGCCAGAGCGCCGCCCGCGCCATGGGCGGCGAACAAAAACTGACCAAGCGCCGTGACACCGGCAAGCGCAATGCCCGCGAAATGCTCGAGCTGCTGGTCGATCCTGACTCCTTTATGGAGCTGGGCAGCCTGGTCGGCGGCGTCAGCTACCACGGTGAGGCCACGCTGCCGGCAGACGCCCTGGTAGGTGGCATTGCCTGCATTGACGGCCGCCCGGTGGTCGTGGCCTGCGAGGACTTTACCGTCAAGGGCGGCTCCATCGGCCACGGCACCGCCGCCAAGCGGCTGCGGCTGGCACGGCTCGCCGCCCAGGAGCAAGTCCCCTATCTGTTGCTGCTGGATGGCGCCGGCGCCCGGGTGAGCAATGCGCTGGAACGCCACGCTTACGCCCCCAACGATATGCAGGAAATCCTGCGCGCGGCCGAAGTCGCGCCCACCGCAACGCTGATTTTTGGCTCATCGGCTGGCCACGGCGCCATCAGCGGTGTGCTGATGGACTTTGTGGTGATGACCGAGGATGCCAGCCTGTTTTCCGCCGGGCCGCCGCTGGTTGCCGCCGCACTGGGCGAAGTGGTTAGCAAACAAGAGTTAGGCTCGGCGCGCATGCACGCCAGCACCAGCGGCGTCGCCCACAACCTCGCAGCCAATGAGGCCGAGGCCTGCCAGCTACTGCGCCGCTACCTGAGCTACCTGCCCAGCAACGTGCACCACAGCGCGCCAGCCGTTACCAAGGGCGACATCCACGAGCGCCGCCTTGACGACATCCTGGAGATCATTCCGCGCGCCAGTCAGTCACCCTACGATATGCGCAAAGTACTGGATCGACTGATGGATGCCGGCAGCGTGTTCGAATTCCAACCGCTTTACGGCCGCAGTATGGTCACCGCCTTTGCCCGCCTCGGCGGTCAGTCGGTGGCCATTGTCGCCAACCAGCCGATGGTACTGGCAGGCTCCATCAGCTTCGATGCCGCCACCAAGGCCGCGCATTTTATCGGCATCGCCGACAAGTTCGGTCTGCCTGTGGTGTTTCTCGCCGACAACCCCGGCATTATGTCCGGCAGCCAGGCCGAACGCGCCGGCACCCTCAAGGCCGCCGCCGCCATGTACGCCGCCCAGGGCCGGCTGCGCTCGCCCAAGCTGCATATCACCCTGCGCAAGGCCTTCGGCTTCGGCAGCTCGCTGATGGCGATGAACCCTTTCGATGACCAGACCCTGACCCTGGCGCTACCCGGCGTCACCCTGGGCGGCATCCCCAGCCGCGGTGGCGACAGCGCTGCCAAACTGGACGAGGACAGCGCGCGACGCATGAGCGAAGCCGAGGCTAACGCCGCCTGGGCCACCGCCGACAACATGGCCTACGACGAGATCATCGACCCCCGCGAGATGCGCAACGCGCTGCTCAAGGGCCTGCGGCTGGCCAGCCGGCGTGTAGCCGGGCACAATTGACGCTTTCCCGATAACGCATTCGCCATCACAAACTACCGGACAGCCATCAAATGACCGCAATCGGCACCCCCTTTTCCACCACCGCCACCAAAGTCCTGTTGCTGGGGGCCGGCGAACTGGGCAAGGAGGTGGTCATTGAGTTGCAGCGCCTCGGTGTCGAAGTGATTGCCGCCGACCGCTACGCCAACGCACCCGCCATGCAGGTGGCCGACCGCGCCCACAGCCTGTCGATGCTGGACGGTGCCGCGCTGCGTGAACTGGTCGAACGCGAGCAGCCCGACCTGATCGTGCCAGAGATCGAGGCCATCGCCACCGATACGCTGGTGGCACTGGAAGCCGAGGGCTTCACGGTGGTGCCCACTGCACGCGCCGCGCAGCTGACCATGAACCGCGAGGGCATCCGCTGCCTGGCCGCCGAAGAGCTGGGGCTGCCGACCTCGCCCTACCGCTTCGCCGCCAGCCGCGAGGAGTTCGACGCCGCCGTGGCCGCCATCGGCCTGCCCTGTGTGGTCAAACCCATCATGAGCTCCTCCGGCAAGGGCCAGAGCCTGGTGCGCAGCAGCGACGACATCATTGCGGCCTGGCGCTATGCCCAGGAAGGCGGCCGCGCCGGCGCCGGCAAGGTCATCATCGAAGGCTTCGTCGATTTTGATTACGAGATCACCCTACTGACCGTGCGTCACGCTGGCGGTACCAGCTTCTGTGAGCCCATCGGCCACCGCCAGGAAGGCGGCGACTACCAGGAATCCTGGCAGCCACAGCCGATGAGTGAGCGCGCACTGGCACGCTCCAAGGACATCGCCGCAGCCGTCACCGAGGCGCTGGGCGGCTGGGGGCTGTTCGGCGTCGAGCTGTTTATCAAGGGCGACGAGGTATGGTTCAGCGAGGTGTCACCGCGCCCCCATGACACCGGCATGGTCACCCTGATCTCCCAGGACCTGTCAGAGTTCGCGCTGCATGCCCGCGCCATTCTCGGCCTACCCATCCCCAATATCCACTTCCACGGCCCCTCTGCCTCCAGCGTGATCCTGGTTAGCGGGGAGTCAAGCAGCGTGCGCTTTGGCAACCTCGACCAGGCACTGGCTGCACCGAATACGGCCCTGCGCCTGTTTGGCAAACCCGAAGTGAGCGGCACCCGGCGTATGGGTGTGGCACTGGCCCGCGGCGCCAGCGTCGACGAGGCCCGCGACAAGGCCAATGCCAGTGCGCGGACGGTAACCGTGGAGCTGTAACGCCCCCGCCTATCCCCCCTTGTACACAGTGCCTGTACACGGCGCTTGTAATCGGCGCGGCGACGCGCAAGTATAGGAAGCGCTGTTCAGGCCAAAACGGGGGGCATTGCGATGCCAGTTCAGGCCAACCGGCTCGAGCTATCGCTATTTTTGCTGCGCATCAGCGTGTTTTTGGTCATGCTGGTGTGGACACTGGACAAGTTTCTCAATCCCGCGCATGCCAGCGGCGTTTACGGCCATTTTTACGGCATTGAAGGGCTGGGACACGCGGCGATGTACGCCATCGGCGCGGCCGAGCTGGTGATTATTGCCG
>JBFHRT010000089.1:0-7608 GCA_041591575.1 Spongiibacteraceae bacterium | reverse complement strand
GGCTACTGGGCCAGTGGTGCGCTGGCCATGGCCCTGACCAGCGATGATCATATCGTGTCGGCCATCTGGCCACCGGCAGGCATCGCGCTGGCGGCGGTGCTAAGCCTGGGGCCGATCGCGCTGCTCCCGGTGTTTGTCGCCGAGCTGCTGGTCTATGCCGGTGAATTTCATAGTGGCTCATCGCTACAGAGCAACCATGTGCTGGCCGCGCTAGGCAGCGCCACCGGCGCCGCGCTGCAGGCCCAGCTGGGGGCGCTGCTGATTCGCCGCATCGGCGGCTTTCACGGCAGCCTGCCCGACGTCCGTCGCATCGCCCTGTTCCTGCTGCTGGGCGGGGCACTGGCCAGCACCATCAACGCCACTATCGGCACTGCCGCCTGGGCCGCCGCCGGCCACACCGGCCACATTCCGCTGTGGCTGTACTGGCTGACCTGGTGGCTGGGCGACAGCAGCGGCGTGCTGCTGTTCGCGCCGCTGACCCTGACCCTGCTGGGCGAACCGCGCCGGCAGTGGCGCCCGCTGCGCGCCGTTGTCGGCTTGCCACTGCTGCTCACCGCTGCATTGGTGGCCCTGACCCATCAGCAGCAGCTGCACTGGGACCACCGCCACAGCCAGGACCGCTTTCAGCAATACGTGGACACCATCGCCGATCAGCTACAGTTGAGCCTGGGCCGGCAGCAGGCGGTGGTGCAGGCCAGCGCCGGTTTTTTTGCCAATTCCGATTCCGTTTCGCTGGATGAGTTTTCCCGCTACGCCAGCGAACAGCTGCGCTACCACCAGGACCTCAACCAGCTGCTGTGGATCGCCAAGGTGGAGCACGCGGATCGCGAGCGCTTCGAACGCGAGCAACAGCAGCGCCAGCCGGGCTTCGCCATCCGCGAACCCGACGGCACACTGGCAGCCGCGCGCACGCAGTACCTGCCGCTGGTGTACTACCATCCGCAGGCCGACAGCGCCGGCCATATCGGCCTTGATCTGGCCGCCATACCGGCTTTTCAACAGGCACTGGAGGCAGCTTTGGCCAAGCCGCTGCCGTCACTGAGCGAACCCCTGCCGAGCTATAGAGCGGGTGCCGCCAGCAGTGTGCTGATATCGGCCGCGACGCACACAGCCGGTCGCGGCGGCGTGGTCACCGCCGTACTGCGCCCGCAGCAGCTACTGAACCGCATCCTGGCAGAGCACGATCTCTCCGGCATCAGCGTTGAACTCAGCGATGCCGACGCCGACAACGCCTTGCTATACAGCTCTCCCGGGCTGAACGTCGGTGCTGATTCCCGCTTCCAGCACCAAGCCCTGATCGAGGCCGGCGGCCGGCAGTGGCAACTCAACACCCGCGGTCTGCCCCTGGAATTTGCCCAGCATTCCGCCCAGCAGCGCGCGCTGACGCTGATCGCCACCACCCTGCTGAGCTTTATGGTCAGCCTGTTCCTGCTCCACCGCGCCGCCTACACCCGCCAGGTGGAAATTGCCGTGGCCCAGCGCACCCGCTCGCTGCAATACCGCGCCAGTCACGACGACGTGACCCGGCTGGCCAACCGCAGCGCGCTGCTTGATCAGCTGCAGAAACTGCTTAACGACGCCCGGCTCAACGGCCGCGAACACGCGCTGCTGTGGCTGGGAGTGGACCACTTTCGCATACTCAACGAGACCTGCGGCTACCGCGCCGGCGACGCCCTGCTGCGCCAGCTGGGCGGCATGATCCGCCTGCTCAGTCCCCGCGGCGCCTGCTGTGCGCGCATCAGTGGCGACCAGTTTTCCATTGCACTGCGCAACTGCAACCTGCCGGCCGCGGCCGTCATTGCCGACGACCTGCGACGTCAACTGATGCACACCCCCTTCCAGTGGGAAGGGCAGAAATTCGAGCTGTCGATCAGCGCCGGCGTAGCGGCGCTGCGCCGCGATAGCGGTAGTGCCGAGGACGTGCTGCTGGACGCAGAAACCGCCTGCGGCATCGCCAAGGACAGCGGCCGCAACCAGGTAAAAATGTACCAACCCAACAGCAGTGAACTGAGACAGCGCCGTGAACAAATGCAGATGGCGACCGAGATTCAGCGCGCCATAGAGCAGCGGCGCTTCGCGCTCTACTCACAAGTGATAGTGCCGCTGCAACAAGACGACCAACGCCGCCACTGCGAGCTGCTGCTGCGGCTGTGCGACAGCCGCGGCAAAGTGCTGCCGCCGGCCCGCTTCCTCGGCGCCGCCGAGCGCTTCGGCATGATGAGCGCGCTAGACCGCTGGGTGGTAGACAGTGCGCTGGCCTTTATCGCCTCACTGCCACCGGCCGAGCAGCGCCGCCGGGTATTCAATATCAACCTCTCCGGCCACGCCTTCGACCAAGCTGCGCTATTGGCGACCATCCGCGACGCCATCGACTCGCGGCGGGTTCCTGCCAGCAGCCTGTGCTTCGAAGTCACCGAGACCATCGCCATCCGCAATTTCACTGCCGCCGCGCACTTCATCCACAACCTGCGGGAGCAGGGCTGCCACTTCGCACTCGACGACTTCGGCACCGGTGTCAACTCACTAGCCAACCTGTCGCGGCTGCCCTTCGACAAGGTCAAGATCGACGGCAGTTTTATCCGCGATATCGCCACCAACGACTTCCACCGCTCGGTGGTGAAATCCACCGTCCAGCTGGCCCACGCGCTGGGTATGAAAACCGTGGCGGAATGGGTAGAAGACCAGCAGCTTGCCGTGCTGCTGCGCGAACTGGGGGTGGACTACGGCCAGGGCTTTGCCTTCGGCAAGCCCGAGCCGCTGACAATGGCCGCCACCACCTCCGAGGCCGGCGGCGCCGCGTAATGCACCGGTAGTTGCGCAACGCTCGCTGCCTGGCGTTCGCACAATTGCAGCCGGCTGGCCAGGTATGCGGCCGCGTTGCCTGCATCCGCTGCTGCCACGCCACAACGCAGACGCCAGCGGCACCTGCAGTTGATTGTGCCAACCCGCCGCCGGCATGAGCCTGCTCTCGAACAGAAATGCCCATAAATCTGGTGGCTTATGTGCTATTGCCGCACCGCCCGATGACTACACTGAGTGCAGCTAATCGTATCTAGGGAGATGGAATATGACGCCCTTGCTCAACGGCAAATCGGCACTGGTCACCGGCGGTGGCGGCGGCATCGGTCGCGCCATCAGCCGCAGTTATGCGCGCGAGGGCGCGCGGGTGGCAGTGGCCGACTTCAACGAGGACAGCGGCCGCGAGTGCGTGGAGCTGATCCGCGCCGACGGTGGCGAGGCGATCTTCGTCAAGGTCGATGTCAGTGACGAGGAGCAGGTGCGCAACATGGTGGCGGAAACCGTGGCCGCCTTCGGTCGCCTCGATGTGGCCTGCAACAATGCCGCGCTGAGCCGCGGTAGCGGCCCCATCCACCAGTTCAGCCGCGAGGTGTTCGACCACACCCTGGCGATGTGCCTGACCAACACCTGGCTGTGCATGAAGTACGAGATCGAGGCCATGCTCGGCAGCGGCGGCGCCATCGTCAATATCTCTTCCAATGCCTCGCTGCGCGGCCAGGCCTTCAACACCGCCTACGCCACCGCCAAGGGCGGCGTCAACGTGCTCACCAAAAGCTCGGCGGCCGAGTACGGCGACAAGGGCATCCGCATCAACGCGGTGTCACCGGGGGTGATTCGCACCCCGGGGCTGGAACAGTACTTTGAGGAACAGCCCAAGATGGCCGAGCAGCTCAAGCGCGTCGCGGTGATGAACCGCCTCGGCGAACCCGAGGAGATCGCCGAAGCGGTGCTGTTCCTCAGCTCTGAGCGCGCCTCCTTTATCACCGGCCAGCTGCTGTCGGTGGACGGCGGCGGCGCCGTGCGCTGATCGTCACCGCCCCCTGTTCCGCAAATTCGAGGAAAGCCGACATGCTGAAACAGCGCGTGCCCCTGCCCATGCCCTACGGCTGGTTCCAGGCACTTTACTCTCACGAACTGGCGGTGGGTGAATCCAAGCCGCTGGAACTGTTCGACACCGAGCTGGTGATCTTTCGCACCGAGTCCGGCGAGGCCAAGGTGCTGGACGCCTACTGCCCGCATATGGGTGCCCACCTCGGCTATGGCATCCGCGGCGACACCGGCAAGGGTGGCCGGGTCGAGGGCGAGTCCATCGTCTGCCCCTTCCACGGCTGGAAGTACAACGGCGACGGCCAGTGCACCGACGTGCCCTACGCCAACAACCCACCGCCCAGGGTGGCGCGCGGCGAGTGCGTGATCCAGCCCTGGCCGGTGCGCGAACTCAATCAGGTGATCTGGGTCTGGTACCACCCCAACGGCGAGCCGCCGGCCTTCGAACCCGAAGCGGTGCCGGAGGCCGAGCCCGGCAATGACCAGTGGGGCAGCCTCAAGACCTTCCGCTGGGAGATCGACACCCACATGCAGGAGATCGGCGAGAACGGCGTCGACGCCGCCCATTTCCTGTTCGTGCACGGCACCGCCGAGATTCCGCCGCAGCCGGAATACAGCTGGGGCGAATACCAGCGCGGCGCGCTGCTCAAATCCAAAATGCACACCCCGCGCGGCACCGTGGAGGGCGCCATCGACACCCGCTCGATCGGCCCCGGCCAGTCGGTGATCCGCTTCACCGGCATCTGCGAAACCGTGCTGATGGCCAACCTGACCCCGGTCAGCGCCGAGCGCAGCATCGCCAATTACGCCTTTATCCAGCGTAAGGTGGACGGCCAGGAGCCGGTCGGCGGCGTCGCCGATGCCATCGTCGCCGACATCCGCAAGCAGATGGACGAAGACCGCATTATCTGGGCGCGCAAGCGCTACTTTGAAAAGCCGATGCTGTGCGACGGCGACGGCCCTTTCACCAAGTTCCGCAAGTGGTACGGCAAGTTCCTGGTGGACGCCGACCAGCCGCTGGAAGTCTGACGCAACACAGGGAAGCCCGATGGCCAATCGCTACCAACACCTGCTGACGCCGGGACGCATCGGCAGCCTGGAACTGAAAAACCGTATGGTGGTCTCCGCCATGGGGGTCAACCTCGCCGAAGAAGACGGCAGCTGCGGCGAGCGCCTGCGCGCCTTTCACGAGGCACACGCCAAGGGCGGCGCCGGCCTGATCGTGCTCGGCACCACCGGGGTGGCCTGGCCCCACGGCGGCAACCAGCCGCGCCAGGCGGCCATCAGCGAGGACCGCCACATCCCCGGCCTGCGCGCGCTGGCCGAGGCGGTGCACCGCCACGGCGGCAAGGTCGCCACCCAGCTGCATTTCGGCGGCCTGGTGGGGGTCGAGGACATGAAGGCCGGGCGGCCGGTGTGGATTCCCTCCTACCCGCTGATGAAGCCCAGCGATCTGGCCGACGGCATGCTGCCCGAGGAGGCGGCCAAGTCTCCCACCGCGGGGGCGCTGGACGTCAAACTGCATGTGATGACGCCCGAGGACATCACCGCGCTGATCGACAAATTCGCCCAGGCGGCGCGGCGCGCCCGCGAGGCCGGCCTGGACGGCGTCGAGATCCACGGCGGCCACGGCTACATCATCTCCGAGTTCCTGTCGCCGCACACCAACAACCGCGACGACGACTACGGCGGCTCGCTGCAAAACCGCGCGCGGCTGCTGCTGGAAATCATCGCCGCGGTGCGCCGTGAAGTCGGCGACGACTACCCGGTGTGGTGCAAACTCGATACCGGCGAATACGGCAAGGCCGAGGGCATCTCGCTGGCCGACGCCTGCGCCACCGCGCGCCTGGCCGAGGCCGCCGGCGTCGACGCCATCACCGCCAGCGCCTACCACGACACCTCCAAAGGCGCACTGCATTCGGAGTCCAATATTCCCCATGTGCCGGAGCGCATGGTGCCCGGCGCCATCGCCATCAAACAGTCGGTGTCGGTGCCGGTGATCACCAGCGGTCGCATCGAGCCCGAGTCCGCCGAGCGCCATATCCGCGACGGCCACTTCGACTTCTTCGGCATGGGCCGCAAGCTGCTGGCCGACCCCGAACTGCCGCGCAAACTGGCCGAGGGCCGGCCCCGCGACATACGCCCCTGCGTGTACTGCTACTGCTGCGTCAGCCAGATCTACATCGAAAACCCGGTGAAATGCGCGGTCAGCCCCGATACCGCCTTTGAGACCGAGCAACTGCTGGCACCCACCGACCAGCCGCGCCATATCGCCGTGGTCGGCGGCGGCCCGGGCGGCATGGAAAGCGCCCGCCGCCTCGCCCTGCGCGGCCACCGGGTGACCCTGCTGGAGAGCGGCCCACGGCTAGGCGGCACCCTGAGCTTCGCCGCCATCGCCTACCAGCCCAACCAGCGCCTGCTGAGCTGGCTCAAACGGCAGGTGGCGCAGACGCCCGGCATCGAGATCAAACTCAACAGCCCGGCGACACCGGAAACCCTGCGCGCGCTGAACACCGACGCGGTGGTGGTGGCCACCGGCGCCAAACGCGCGCTGCCGCCGATACCCGGCGGCGAGCGCGACTTCGTGTTCAGCGGCGACGAGATGCGCGCCATGGTGCTGGGCCAGTCACTGCATTCACTGAAAGACAAGCTCGGTGGTGTTGCGCGGCTGGCACTGCGCGCCGGTGCCGCCAGCGGCATCAGCGGCCAGCCCGGCCTGCTGCGGGTCGCCAGCCGCGCCTGGCTGCCGCTGGGCCGGCGCATCGTCATCATCGGCGGCGAACTGGTGGGGCTGGAACTGGCCGAATTCCTCGCCCACCGCGGCCGCCAGGTCACCGTGATCGAAGAGGGTAAACGCGCCGGTCGCGGCCTCTACCTGGTGCGGCGGCTGCGGCTGCTGGAGGAACTGCGCGAGCTGGGCGTGGACCTGCTCACCGGCGCCAGCGAAATCAGCATTGGCGATCACAGCATTAACTACCGCAACTTCCGCGGCCAGGTGCGTCAGCTGGACGCCGACCAGGTGGTGGTGGCCCAGGGCGCGACCGGCGACGAGACACTGGCTGCCGAGCTCAAAGCCGCCGGCTTCGACACCCACGCCATCGGCGACTGCACCGGCGTCGGTTATATTGAGGGCGCCATGCACGAGGCGGCGCGGGTGGCGGCGCAGCTCTGAATAGCCGTTATCGCGGGGCAGCGGAAGTAACTTCGTCATCGCGACGACCGCCAAGGATGGCGGAAGTGCGAAAATTGCAGGAGCAAATTTTCGCCAGCGCTGTTGCTGCCGTGGCGATCTCCCTCAGTCACTGCCAATGGCAGGAGATTGCCGCGTCGCCTGCGGCTCCTCGCAATGACGCAGTATGGACACGCAAGCAATTACTCGTCATCGCGAGGCAGCCACGCTGCCGTGGCGATCTCCATCAGTCACTGCAAGCGGAAGGAGATTGCCACGTCGCCTGCGGCGACTCGCAATGACGCAGGAAGAGCGAACGACGAACTATGTCGTCATCGCGACGACCGCCAAGGACGGCGGAAGTGCGAAAATTGCAGGAGCAAATTTTCGCCAGCGCTGTTGCTGCCGCGGCGATCTCCCTCAGTCACTGCCAATAGCAGGAGATGGCCACGTCGCCTGCAGCTCCTCGCAATGACAGGGGAGAAAGAACACGCAAGGCAAGAATCCGTCATCGCGAGGCAGCAACGCTGCCGTGGCGATCTCCCTCAGCCACTGCCAATGGCAGGAGATTGCCGCGTCGCCTGCGGCTCCTC
>JBFHRT010000088.1:0-7640 GCA_041591575.1 Spongiibacteraceae bacterium | reverse complement strand
CCTTGACGTTGACCTCCCACATCTCGTCCAGCGCGGTCTCGTCCTCGTCTTCAATCTGGTAGCTGTGCATCACCCCGGCGCAGTGCACCAGGCCGTCGAGGCGGCCGAACTTGTCCAGGGTGGCGGCCACCCAGCGCTTGGCGCTGTCGGCATCGCCGGCTTCGAAGGGGTAGTGCATGACGTGGGCGAGGTCTTCCAGGCGACTGCCGCGCAGCAGCTCGGGGTCGCGAGCGCCCAGGCTGAGGCGATAGCCTTGGGCGTGCAGGTGTTCGGCCACGGCGCGGCCGATGCCGCGGCTGGCGCCGGAGATCAGAATGACTTTGCTGTCCATGGGGGGGGTGTCCTTGCGTTGTGTATCGGAGCGCGGAATGCTCGACGCTGGACGGGAGACGGGAGACGCAAAAGCCCGGTCGGACGTCGGAAGTCAGACGTCTGAGGCTAAAAGGCAAAAGCAAAGCACTCCTGCATTGCTGCACGGCGCTACAAGCGCCATGTGTACTGCTATTGCCGTGGACTTAGGCGTCCGACGTCAGACTTCCGACTTCCGACCCAAGGGTCTTCCATCAAGCGTTCAGCGAACTATACAGCTTGCCCACCAGCACTGGCACCGCGGTTTCCACCTTGAGGATTCTAGCGCCGAGGTTGATGGCCTGCAGCCCGGCGGCCTGCAGTTTTTCCACCTCGTAGGGAATAAAGCCGCCCTCGGGACCGATGGCCAGCAACGCCGGTGCGTTCAGCGGCTGTGGGCAGGGCGCGCTGGTGTGCGGGTGGGCGAGCAGGGCGCGCCTGCCGGCGGCCAGCGCCGGCAGGCGGTCTTCGACGAAAGGCTTGAAGCGTTTTTCGATGATCAGCTCCGGCAGCACGGTGTCGCGGCTCTGCTGCAGCCCTTCGATAAAATAGTCGCGGATTTTTTCCGGCGTCAGCAGCGGGCTCTGCCAGTAGCTCTTTTCCACCCGGTAGCTGTTGATCAGCACCAGCCGCTCCACTCCGAGCTCGGCCACTGTGCGGCAGATGCGCCGCGCCATTTTCGGTCGCGGCAGCGCCAGCAGCACCGTCAGCGGCAGCTTGGCCGGCGCAGCTGTGTCCAGCGCCACCCGCAGCTCGACGCTGTTGTTATCCAGGCTGAGGATTTCGCCCGTTCCCAGTAAACCATCGAGCACGCCCACGCGCACGCTGTCGCCCACCGCGGAGCGGTGCACCTGGGCGATCTGGAGAAAGCGGGCGTCTGTCAGCCGCACCCGGTCGTCGGCGATATAATCGGCAGCTTGCAGCAGAATCAGGTTCATGGCGGCTTAACCTGCGTAGGGTGCGCCGCGCGCACCGATGCGCTCGGGGGTATGCGAAGCTGAATGGTGCGCACGGCGCACCCTACGTGGCTGAATAGCGCCTCGCAATGACGGAGCCCTTAGCTGGTGCAAGGTGAAAGTCCTTAGCCAACGGCGCTGGGCACGGCCCAGAGGTCGTAGTCGTCGGCGCCGACCACGTCCACCAGCAGGGCATCGCCCGGGCGCAGGTCGGTGATGCCGTCCAGGTAGACCTTGCCGTCGATTTCCGGGGCGTCGGCGTAGCAGCGGCCGATGGCGCCCTCGTCGTCGACGGCGTCGATCAGCACTTCCAGCTGCTGGCCGATGCGCTGCTGCAACTTGGCGGCGGAGATGCGCTGCTGCACTTCCATGAAACGCTCCCAGCGCTGCTGCTTGATGTCATCGGGTACCGGGTCGGGCAGCTCGTTGGCGGTGGCGCCGTCCACCGGTGAGTACTGGAAGCAGCCGACCCGGTCCAGCTGGGCTTCTTCCAGCCAGTCCAGCAGCAGCTGGAAGTCTTCCTCGGTCTCACCGGGGAAGCCGACAATAAAGGTGGAGCGGATCACCAGGTCCGGACAGATCTCGCGCCAGGCCTTGATGCGCTCCAGGGTTTTCTCCTGGTTGCCGGGGCGCTTCATCAGCTTCAGCACCCGCGGGCTGGCGTGCTGGAAGGGAATGTCCAGGTAGGGCAGGATCTTGCCCTCGGCCATCAGCGGAATCATCTTGTCGACGTGGGGGTAGGGGTAGACATAGTGCATGCGCACCCACACCCCCAGCTCGCCCAGGGCCACCGCCAGATCCTGCATGCGGGTCTCCAGCGGCTGGCCGTCGACAAAGTCCAGCTTGTATTTCATGTCCACGCCGTAGGCGCTGGTGTCCTGGGAGATCACCAGCAGTTCGCGGCTGCCGGCGGCCACCAGCTGTTTGGCCTCTTCTACCACCTCGTTCAAGGGGCGGCTGGCCAGATCGCCGCGCATGGCGGGGATGATGCAGAAGCTGCAGCGGTGGTTGCAGCCCTCGGAAATCTTCAGGTAGCTGTAGTGCCGTGGGGTCAGTTTCACCCCCTGCGGCGGCACCAGATCGCGGTGGGGCTGCTGCGCTTCCGGTGGAATATAGTCGTGCACCGCGCCCAGCACGTCGTCATAGGCGGCCGGGCCGCTGACACTGAGCACCTCGGGATAGGCGGCCTTGATGGTCTCGGCATCGCTGCCCTTGCCCATGCAGCCGGTGACGATGACCTTGCCGTTCTCGCGCATGGCCTCGCCAATCGCGTCCAGCGATTCCTGCTTGGCGCTGTCGATAAAACCGCAGGTATTGACCACCACCACGTCGGCGTCGTCGTAGCTGGGCACCACGTCGTAGCCGTCGAGGCGGAGCTGGGTGAGGATGCGCTCGGAATCCACCAGCGCCTTGGGGCAACCGAGGGAGACAAAGCCGACTTTCTGCTTGATGGCGTTGGTGTTTGAAGACATAGGAGGTGGAGCCTGCGAGGTATCTGTCGATGGTGCTAAGGGAGCTGGATTGTACAGAAGTTAAGCGAAGGGGGCTATTGGGTAGATGTGCCTATGGCACAGCGGAGATGGGCTCAAAAGCCGCCTTGCGGTCAAGACCTGCCCAAACATCGGCTTGATATAGCCCGACTACTCGCTGCGGGTTACAGACGTAGGCGTAAGAGCACCAGCTTTGAAGCTGTGAAGTGTTTGAGGAAGCTACCCCACTTTTGACGATGCGCCCAATGACAGGTCAGTAGCTATCCGGGGTTGCCCTCGTCTCGCGCTCGGTCAGGACGGTTGTGCGACAGGCGACCGCCACCGATGGGTCCGTGGCCGTCGTAATTCTCCCAGTCGCCCTAGAGGGTTAAATGATCCACCCTGCGCATCCAGTCTTCCACGTTGCTGGTTTGACGGAAGATCGCCAGGCATTGCTGGGTATCTTTCAGACAGGTAAACATTGTAGCCACACTGATATCAGCCAGGCTAATGGTGTCGCCAACCAGCCAGGGAGATCGTTCGAGCAGTTGATCTACGGCGCGCACATGGCGGTCGATATCCCTAATGATCTGTTCGGTTGATTTTTTTCCGACGCCTTGATTGCGCGTGATGGACTTAATACCAGCGGGCATCACTTTGCTCAGGATCCAGCGCCCAATGACGCTGTTATATCGGGTCATTTCCTCGATCACTGGCTTGCTGTTCTCTGCGAATGTAAAACGCATATGCATTTCGTAAAAATAAAGGCTCTCATCTGCCCAGTCTTCGAAGATATGAACGTGTGCCCTGTGAATGGGGTCGTCTGGAATCAGGGGGTTGTCGGGAAATTGCTCGTCAAGGAAATAAGCAATGTCCGTCGAGTCGCTGATGGTTTTTTCCCCATGTTCTAGGTAGGGGAGCTTACCGGTACTGTTGTGGCGTTTGATGGTCCGGTCGGCCAGCGGGTGTATCTGTAGCCTGTAATCCAGCCCCTTGTAGTTGAGAATCCGGATAATCTTGTCCCCGAAGGGCGAGCAATTCATGTGGTGAAAGATCATGCTGTAGCCACCTCAAGTCATCATACTGATTATCATCCGGTCGAAAACACGACTGGGAAGGATGTTGCGTAGCGCGGGAAGCAGTTTTCCCACGGCTGTGACCTTATAGCGGGGTTTCGGCGACTCAGTTTCAATCGCTGCCAGCACAACGCGGCAGACGTCTTCAGCGCTCCCTTCTATGGCCGATGTTTTCTCCGCTTTGGCTTCGGTGGCCGCGTAAAGGGAGTGGTATGGGTTGGATGCGTCTGTCGTTTCCTGCGTGTCGGTATGTGCTCTGGCGTTGGCAGCTAAATTGGTTTTGATAAACCCAGGCTCAACCAATACCACATCAACGCCAAAAGGCTTGAGCTCCATTCGCAATGCGTCACTGAAGCCCTCTACCGCAAACTTTGAAGCAGAATAAATTCCCGCCATGGGTAAGCTGACCAGCCCCATCAAGGACGCTATGTTCAGTATGCGACCCTTGCCGGCAGAGCGCATAACCGGGGCGACATGGCGGATCATCGACAATTGCCCAAATACATTGACGGCAAACTGCTGCTCTACTTTTTCAGCAGGGACCCGCTCCACCGGACCCGCTTGCAAGTAGCCAGCGTTGTTAACCAGTACGTCAATTCTGCCGTGCTTGGCCACGATGTGGCTAACGGCGGCGGCGATGGTGGCTTCATCACAGACATCAATAACGTATTTTGCGTGCGCCTGGTCGGGAATGTCAGCAAGCAGCGAGGACGCAGGTGCACTGGCTAACATGATATGGCCACGCTTCGCACCTTCAATGATCAGTGATCTACCAATGCCCGATGAGCAGCCAGTGACTAAGATGATTTGGGGTGACATTTTGGTTCCGTGTAAACTTGCTGAAAAATGGAAGCGAGAATCTATCGGTTTGCCGTTATTGCTGTCTACTTGTATTTTTTGATCTCTAACTGTTTGATTTGCATGATTAAAATAGATTTTTCCCAGATTACTTGGTTTTTCAGTGAGCTCTCATAAAACGTTGGGTAGGCGCAGGGCAAATAAAGTGCCCAAGCAGCTACGTTCGCAGCGCGTAGTGAAGGCAATTGTCAATGCCACGCGAATGATCATGGCCGACCAGGGGGCGGCGGCTTTAAGCACCAATGCGATCGCCGAGCGGGCTGGTGTGAATATAGCCACTCTATACCGCTGGTTTCCCAACAAAGAAGCGATTATTCACGAGGTCTTCGAGGAAGAAGTTCAAAGAGAAATTGATGAGCTAATGGCAAGGGTGCAGCGTTATGTGGACGGTGAGCCTCTTGAACTGAGTGACCTGCTGGATCTGGTGATAGATCCGTTGGTGGATCGCCAAATCCGCTTTCTCTCAATCAACGCCTGTTTTTATCAGAATCACCAGCATCGCTACGATGTGGGGCGACGTCATGTGGAGGCGCTCAACGATCAATTTTCCTCTGGTGGCAGGGAAATATTGGCGCTGATGTTAAAGCGGCGAGTTGTCGGTGTCAGTGATGAAGATGCTGAATTACGGGCGTCTTTGGCCTTTTGGGCGATAGAGGGGATGTGTTATCAGGCTGCAAAAGACAATCCGCAGTTAATGCGCGGGGAGAATTTTAAGCAAGAAATCCGCTTGGTGGTTCGGCGGTATCTTGGTGTGTAAGCGATTCGCAGATTGACACGGATAGGTGCTGAAATGCTGCAACAATGTTTATTACAGGTATAAAAAGGAACGTTTTGAAGCAGTTGAGGGCGCAGAAATCTGCGGGATTGCTTTTGCACGGGTGTGAAAAGCTGCCGATGGGGCGCGTGGCTTCAGTCTGCAGGGCGAACATTTAGGAGGTTGAGTGAATATTAGCGCCTTTTTGCAGGGAACAGGCACGGTGCGCAGTCGCAAATTGATGGGCGCGGTGTTGATGCTGGCCGCGGCAGTGCTGGCGGGCTGCGGCGCACAGCCACCGCGCCCGGAGCAGCCGGTGGTGGCGGCCTGGGAGCAGGGCGAGCCGTTGCCGCTGCTGTCGGCGCTGGCGCCGATGAGTCTGGATCAGGCCTATGCCATCCAGCGCGCGGCGGTGCTGCAGCGCTTGGGCGATCGCGCGCCTGATGGTTTCAAGGCGGGACTGACCGCGGCGACCGGGCAGCGCGCCTTTGGCGTCGACCAGCCAGTGGCCGGGGTGTTGTGGCCGGGCAGTGCCCTGGATGCCAGCAACGGGGAATTGGTGCTGTCCGCGGCCGGTTACCGCCAGCCCATGCTGGAGCTGGAACTGGCCTTTCGCGTCAGCACCCCCATTACCGAGCCGGTCGCGGACGCCCGCGCTCTGCGTGAGCGCATCGACTTGGTCTATCCGGCCATTGAAGTGCCGGACCTGGATTTCGCTTCAGGCAAACTCACCGGCGCCGATATTGTTGCCGGCAATGTCGCTGCCAGCCGCTACCTGCTGGGTCGCGGTCAGCGCGCTGATGGGGTGGATATCAATGCGCTGTTCGCCCAGCTGCGCCGCGATGGCGAATCCGTGCAAACCGCCGATGCCACCGCAGTGATGGGCAATCAGTGGCAGGCGCTGCTGTGGCTGGTGAACCGCAGCGTAGCCAGCGGCTGGACCCTGCAGCCGGGGCAGATGCTGCTGACTGGTGCTATGGGGCCGATGCTGCCGTTACTACCCGGACACTACCTGGCGGACTACGGCGAGCTGGGGCGGCTGGAATTTACCGTTGAGCCCTGAGGTCAGGCCTGCAGGGCCGAATTGTGGCTGTAGTGACGCACCGGCAGGCCCTGGGCCTGTAGCGAGCGCAGCAGAGCACGGCTGTCATCGCGGCTGAGAAAATCGCCGATGCTCACTTCCTCGCCCTTGCAGCACAGACTGATGCGCAGCGGTGACAGCGGGTGCTGCTCGCTGACCAGGATGGCACTGTCATCGCGCCGCCAGTGCCACACCTGCTTGGGGCAGTACACACCTTTCTCGATACACAGCTCAGACCCCTCGAAGTGCAGCACATGGCGGTAGTTCAGCTTCCAGCTCACCCAGTACAGGGCGGCGGTCAGGCCGAGGATTTCCAGTCCGGCAAAGGGAATGATCAGCCATGCGCCGATGGCGGCAAAGCCGCCGGCAATGGCGAGGCTGATGAGGGTGATGGCGATCAGCAGCAAGCGGTTGCCCGCCCAGCTGGATGAGCAGTTGGGTTTGAGTATGATCAGTTGCTCGTTGCTGTGCTGCTGCGTAGTGACCATGTCCGTTTCCGACAGCCCCTATCAACTTGATGATAGCAGCGTCTGCGCGGCGCTGACATGCCATTAAAACGGCGCTGGGCTGGCCCCTGTCATCGGCTTGCCGCTGCGGGGGTGGTGGAACTGCAGCTCGCAGGCGTGCAGCAGCAGTCGCGGCGCCAGTGCGCGGGCCGCCGGGTGGGCGTAGAACTCGCAGCCGGCGATGGGGTGGCCCAGGCTGGCGGCGTGCACCCGCAGCTGGTGGGAGCGGCCGGTGACCGGGCGCAGCTCCAGTCGGCAACGCTCGGGCTTGTGTAGATATTCCAGTACCCTATAGCGGGTCACCGCGCGCTTGCCGGCGCTCAGATCCACCTTCTGCAGCGGGCGGTTGGGCCAGTCGCAGATCAGCGGCAGCTCGATCTGTCCCTGCTCCGCCTGCGGCTGCCCCCAGACAATGGCCTGGTAGCATTTGCTCACCGCGCGCTGCTCGAATTGGCGGCTGAGGGCGCGGTGGCTGTCGGCGTTGCGCGCCACCACCATCACCCCCGAGGTGGCCATATCCAGCCGATGCACAATACGCGCGCCGGGATAATCTTGCTCCAGCCGCAGCGCCACCGAATCGCGATTGGCCGGG
>JBFHRT010000087.1:0-7664 GCA_041591575.1 Spongiibacteraceae bacterium | reverse complement strand
TGCCGCATGCTGACTGCGCTCCAGCGCCGCCAGCCGTCGCGACACCGTGGCGTGATTGACCCCCAGCGCCTCGGCCGCGGCGCGCATGGAGCCAGCCCGCGCGACGGCGGCGAAATAACGGATATCGTCCCAGTCCATCACTTTCTACGGCATCCCTCTATGGCACTCATCTATGCCAGCCCTTCTATGGCACTTTCTACGGCAACTTCTACGACAACATGCGTTGCATTTACGCACCACCTTGTTGCGAGTTTAGCGCTTCCTGGTGCAGATAGACATCACGTAGACTGCGGCCATACACAAACTCCGGGAGATCACGATGGCAGATTCGCTGCTGCAGCAATACGGCCCCCGCGCACTGGTCACCGGCGCCTCCTCCGGCATCGGCGAGGCCTTTGCCCGCCAACTGGCGGCCGAAGGCTTCGAGCTGGTGCTGGTGGCGCGCCGCGCCGAGCGCCTGCAGGCGCTGGCCGATGAACTGGCTCAGCAATACGGCAGCACGGTGCAGGTGCTGGCGGCAGACCTCAGCGAGGCCGATCAGCTGACGCGACTCGTCGCCGAGCTGAACCAACGCCCCGTCAACCTGCTGGTGAGCAATGCCGGCTTTGGTTTGAAGGGCGGCTTCGCCGAGGACGAGTTGCCGCGTATATTGGACATGATTCACACCAATGCCATCGCTCCGGTGATGCTGCTGCACGCGCTGCTGCCGACCATGGCCGCCGCCGGGCGCGGCGGCGTGATCGTCACCGGCTCCATCGAGGGCGAGACCGGTTTCCCCTGGTCGGCGGCCTATGCTGCCACCAAGGCTTTTGTGCACAATCTGGGCGGCAGCTTGTGGGACGAGTACCGTGGCAGCGGCGTGGATGTGCTGGTGCTCTCCCCCGGCTCCACCGACACCGATGCGCCGCGGCTGCAGGGTATTAGCGACGACCAGCTGGTGGGCGTGATGCCGCCCGAGCGGGTGGCGCGGGAAGCGCTGGCACAACTGGGCAAGCGCCCGCTGTGGATTCCCGGCTGGCACAACCGCTTGTTTATTCGCCTGCTGCGGCTGCTGCCACGCAGCTGGGCGCTGCGCGCCGCCGGTGCCGGCATGAAGCGCGCCATCGACAACAGCAAGCGCAGCGGGCAGTCGTCGCATGTTTGAACAACAGCTGCGGGCGCTGCGCGCACAGATTGATGCCGGTCAGTTCGACGCTGCCGAAGCCGCAATCAAGGCACTGCATGTGAGCTATCACCGCTGCTGGCGCGAGCATCTGCGCTTACACCTGTGCTGGCTGCAGCTGGAGTGGCGGCGCGGCCGGCCGCTGGCCGCCGCCTGGCAACTGCTGCCGGTGCTGTTTGCGGTGCCGGTGTCATTCGCGCACCGATATTTGGGCTGGGCGGTGGTAGCACACCGCAAGGACTCAGAAAAACGGCACTGACTTGCCCCGGCAATTACGGGGACCGAAGTGGTTTGGCTTGATAGCCCCCAACCCCGCGACCCGCGCCCTGAATTCCGGCTTCCGCCGGAATGACTCGAAACGAATTATTCCCTGACGTCATCCCGGACACGCACAGCGTGATCCGGGATCCAGGCGCGGTGAAATCGCAGCCCTCTCAGAATGAGGGGCGAACTGCAGGTGTGGAGAGCGGGTTATTCCGGCTTTCGCCGGAATAACGCCGTAGGAAACGAAGTACACAGACCGCTATTACAGGCGCCCCCCGATACCCCGTCACCCCAGACGCGCTGTTGGCGATCTGGGGTCCAGGCGTGGTTGCGTGGAGCGCTTTCAAATAGCGACCGGTGCGCACGGCGCAGCCTGCGGTTAAACGGCTCAGGTTGAGGGTACGGCTCCGCTGCCGTCGCGCGCGTCAGCCGCTTCCAGCACTTCAAACTGCAGGCCGGCATGGGCCTGCAGACGCGCCACGAGCTTGTCGCCCAGCAGCGTGGCCGGGGTCCAGAAACCGCCGGGCTGATCCGCCTTGGCGATGTCCCTGGCAAGACAGATAGCGGCCTCGCCCAGCATTTTGGCGGTGGAGCCGTAACCGGGGTCGCGGTCGCCGCCGACTTTGACGCGCAGCACTTTGCCGTCGGCGGTCCTGCCGACGAAGCGCAGGTCATAAAAGCCACGCAGCTGCGACTCCTCGCTCGGGCCTTCACCGGGCTTGGGCACCACGAAGCGCTCCAGTAACCAGCGCGTCGGCTTGATCGCACCAGCAGCCATAAAGGCGCCGAGGCCGCAGGCCAGGGCCAGTGCCGACAGCCGGCCCTTGTAGCCAGCGCCGGTGAGCACAGCCTCGTCGTAGCGGAAGTCTTCACCGTAGGCCCGCGACGACAGCGCATTGGAGCGCTGCACCACGCGGGTATTGATGGCAGCCATGACAAAGGGCGCGGCCCAGGCGTTGAAATCGGCGTCGTGTTCAGCGGCCTTGACGCTGTGCTGGCGGGTGCCGCGCGGATGCTCGGCCGGACACAGCGAATAGGGGTCGGCCAGTTCACGGCGCAGCTGTGCGTCAGCGGCCGCCTCCTTGACCACGTTGAGCAGGCTGGCGACGGTGCCGCCAGACAGTCCGCCGCGCATCGCCTTCACCCGCATTTTCACCTCGTTGCAGGGCTGGCCGAAACGCTGCTGCGCCTGGCGCTGCAGAAAGTGCACGCCAAGGTCCGAGGGAATGGAGTCGAAGCCACAGCAGTGCACAATGCGCGCACCGGAGGCTTGCGCGCTTTGTTCATAGCGCTGGATCATCTGCCGCACCCACTGCACTTCGCCGGTGAGGTCGCAGTAGTCGGTGCCGGTCTCGGCGCATACTTTGATCAGCGGCTCACCGTAAAAGGCGTAGGGGCCAACCGTGGAGATCACCACCCGAGTCTGCGCGCACAGCGCCTTGAGCGCGGTCTCGTCGGCAGCGTCAGCGAGCATCAGCGGCAACTCGGCATCACCCAGGCCCAGCGAGGCGCGCAGCTGGCGCAGTTTGTGTTCCGAGCGCCCGGCAATGGTCCAGCGCAGCTCGCCGCCAGTACCATACTGTGCGGCCAGATAGCGGCTGAGAATCTGGCCGACAAAACTGCTGGCACCAAAGACGACAATATCGAACTGCGGATCTGACATAGACACGTTTCCTTAAGTAATAAACCTGCGAGCAAAACCGCAAGTGTGTACCGATACGGTGGTCAAGACTGTCAAGCATTTGACAGTCTAGCCGGCAGTGACCGCGGCGGCTTGTCCGCGCAAGCAGCTTTGCAGTCAGAGACGCCGCGCACGGCTGCGGCAGGCCAGCACCAGCGCCCAGAACTCGGAAAAATCGTTGACCACCACATCCGGCTTGTGCGGGTGGCGCTCACTGCCGGGGAAAATGGTGTGCAGCCAGGGCAGGTCCCACTGGGCGCCATTGAAAAATACAGCCGTCATGCCTGCGCGCCTGGCGGCAACGATATCGGTGGTACTGTCGCCCACGTACCAGACGTCGCTGCCGGCACTGCAGCCCAGCTTGTCGGCGGCCAGCTGCAGCTGGTCCGGGTGCGGTTTGCGCAGCGCGGTGTCGTCACCACAAACGCAGCTGTCAAAAAGCTCGCTCCAGCCCTCGCCTTCCACCACCGCCAGCTCGTGCTCGAAAAATTCGCGGTCGCGGTTGGTGATCACGCCCAACTGCAGCCCCAGCGCGCGCAGCCCCATCAGCATCGGCTTCACCTTGGGTTCGAAAGGCAGCACCTCGCCGTAGTGATTGCGGTAGTGGCGGTTGAAAGCGCGATGGGCAATCTGTTTGGCGTCCTGGTCGGCGCCGAACAGCACCTCGAAGATGTCGGTGCGCGAGATTTTGCGGTCGGCGCGCACCTTCGGGTGCAGCCGCGAATAACTCTGCACGTATTCCACCAGCCGCGCATCTTCCGGCGAGCGACTGTCGGCCGGGTCCACCATGCGGTTCAGCAGCCCCATGGCCTGCAGCTCCGGCAGCATGTCATCCACGGCGTGGTACATGGCATCGAGGGTATCCACCAGGGTGGCGTGCCAGTCGAACAGCAACAGGCGCGGCGCGCTGAGCCGTGCCACCGCCGGGTGCCAGTCTGGCTCCACCCGCGGCGGCGGCGGTTCGGGCGGCGGGTAATGCGGCGGGCGGATGCTATCCAGCGCGTAGGCCAGTTCGCGGCCACTGGCGCGCTGGGCGGCGTCCACCAGGTCCAGCAATGCGTCAAAGCTGTTCACCACCGCATCGGGCGCTTGCCCCCCGCTGGCACTGCGCTCGAACCAGTCAGCCTCCCAGTGTGCGCCGTTGTAAAACACCGCGCTGATGCCGGCGCGGTGCGCGGTAAACATGTCCACAAAGCTGTCGGCCACATACCACACGTCGGCACCGGTGGGCTCACCCAGCGTTGCCAGCGCGGTGTGCAGAATCTCGGGGTCGGGCTTGTAGTCGCTGACGTCGTCGGCGCAGACGGTGGTGTCGAACAGCCCCGCCCACTCGCCCTCGTCCACCAGCTGCAGTTCGTGGTCGAGAAACTCGCGGCTGCGGTTGGTGGCCACGCCCAGCTTGATGCCCAGGCGCTTGAGGCAGCGCAGGTAGTCGCCCACCCCCTGCTGAAAAGGGCGCACCTTGCCGTAGTGGTTGCGGTAGCAGATGTTGTAGGCGAGGTGGGCGACGCGCTTGGCCTCGCGGTCGTCGCCGAAGATGGCATTGAAAATGTCGGTGCGCGACACCCGGCGCTCGGCCAGAATGCGCGGGTGCAGGCGGCGAAAGATGCGGATATAGCGCACCAGCTTGGCGTCATCTTCGCTAGCGCAGTGCTCTTCCGGCAGCAGCTGCTCCACCAGCCCCAGGTCTTCCAGCTGCGGCAGCATTTCGGCCATGGCGCTGAACATGGCATCCAGGGTGTCGACCAAGGTGCCGTGCCAGTCGAACAGTAGTACCCGCGGCGCGGGGGGTGGAACCTGCGAAGCGTGCGTCACGTTCTCGCGGCCTCCCGGCTATCAGCTAGTGAGCTGGCGGCGGCCCGGCGCCGCAAACTTCAGGCAAAAAGGTTACAAACCAATAACTTACACAAAGCTCTGAAAATGTCTCTCACGTTCTGCAAACAAAGCATGCGCCAGTGCCGGGTCGGCGTTTGAACCAGTTCACCAAATCCGAAAACAGCCGCGAAAACGTGAAATAGTTATCTAGCCTTCCACCAGGCTCCGGCGCATTCTGTAAGCGTAGTCGGCGGGCAAAGGCGGCCCGCTTCCCCCTTTCAAGGAATGCAAATGACCGAACTCGTCAAAAAACTGGAACAAGACCACCGCCGTATTGCCCACGTTCTGCTGCGCCTGGTAGGCGAGCTGGGCTCCTGCCGCAACGCGGCCTTTCACAACCCGCGTTTTGTCGAGCACTTCAGCAATGAGCTGAGCTACATTCACGACTTTCCCAATCAGCTCAACCACCCGCTGGAAAACCGCGTTTACCGCAAGCTGCTGGAAAAAGATATTCCGGATCGCGGGCTGATCGAATCCGCCATGGCCGAGCACCGCAAGCTGGAGCTAAAGGCAGAGTACCTGATCGCCAAGATCAAGCAAATCATCGCCAACAAGACCGCGCCGACGCCGCTGCTGATTCAGCAGGCCAATGAACTGATGACCGACCAGCTGGAACATCAGAGCCGTGAGAGCCGTCATATTTTCCCGCTGATTGAGAAGTACCTGGACCCCAGCGATATTCGCGATATCGAACAGCGCTCGGAAACGGTGCCGATGAACATCACCCTGCGTCAGCACTTCTCCTCGCTGTACACCAACATCATGAATCATCAGGTGGCGGTGTAATTAGCACGCCGGTTACCCGGCCGACCCGCAGCGCGGGCGGCCGAGTCTCTACTCAGCACAGCCCCTCATGAGCGATTGCGCTAGCACTGCTCGTCACCGGTCACCACCTCCACCGCCTGCGGCCTTGGCTGGGCCAGCTTGACCACCGCCTTTTGCAGAATGAGGCTGTTGGGATAGGTAATCAGGTCGCCGCTGTCTTTGCGAATCAGCACATGGTAGAGCCCGATTTCCTCGATGCGGCCGGTCAGGTCTTCGTCTTTTTCCACAATGCGCACGTAGTCGCCGACGCGATAGGGAAAGCTGAAAAAGATGATCACGCTGGCGGTGATATTACTCAGTATTGACCACTGGGCAAACAGCGCCACGCCCACCACCGCAAACACCGACGACAGAAACAGGGTGACATCGCGATAGCCCAACCCCAATGAAAAACAGAACAGGATCAGAAAGCCGCCGAACAAGCCGATGTTGACCAGCCGCGCCACATACTTGGTGCGCAATTCCGCCACATGGCGCTTCTCGCCGAATTCGCGCACGCCCCGGGTAATGCCCTTGGCCAGCAGCAGGTATACCACCAGGCACAGCAGCGCCGATATCAGTTTCATGCCTATCCCCTATCCGTTCCGACCCCGTTCAACAATATCCCTGATGCGTGACGGCACCGACCAGCGCCGCGCATCATCGTCGCGATTATCGGCTAAGCGTTATTCGCGGCGGTGCAGTGGTGTGATTGTGGGTTGCTATTAAGCGTAGTGCTTTTTCAGTCTGCTACCGCCACCATTGCCGCTGCCAGCTCCACATAGCCGGCGGCGCGCAGCTCCACCGCCACCCGCTGCCGATCTTCGGGCGGGCGGTTCTGGCTCAGTTTGAACTTGCCCTGCATATCATCAATGGCAATCTCCAGCCCAACGATGCCCTTCAACAACCGCGGGTCGTAGTCGCCATTCCAGGGCTGGTCACGGCCGGCCTCGTAGGTTTGCGACAATGAGGCCAATAGCGCGGCCAGGCGCGCACTGTCGTCAAATACCCTGCAGCGGCCGCGAACATGCACCGCCTGATAGTTCCAGGTGGGCACGCCCGGCCCGGCATACCAGGTGGGCGACACATAGGCGTGCGGCCCCTGAAACGTCACCAGCACAGACTCGCCATCCAGCGCTCGCCACTGCGGATTCGCCCGCGCCAGATGTGCAAGCAGTAGGCCGCTGTCGGCGTCTACGGCGAACGGCAGATGTGTCACCACAGGCTGCCCGTCGACCAGCGATATCAACTGGCCAAAGGCGTTGGCGCGAACAAACTCGAGCAGCGCCGGGCGCTGCTCGATCACAAACTCCGGGGGACTGTACATGACGAAGGTTACTGCAGCCGGTTGATTTCGCTGAAGGCCTTGCCCAGGCGATCACTGATCAGCGCCGACAGGCCGGTGGCCAGCTGCGGCGACTTGCTGGCGTAGGCGCGGCCAACCTCGCTGCTGTAAAAGCGGTTGATGCTCTGCAGCTCTTTGAGGGTGAAGGTAGACGCTACCAGATCAATAGTGGCTTCACGCACCACCTCCCAGCCCAGGTAGGACTCGAAGAAGCGACGCAGCTCCGCCTGATCTAGCGAGGGGTTGTTGGCATAGATCTGGCCGACATAGGCCTCGATGGCCGAGTCGAAGGTTTCCTGGGTACGCGACAACTTCAGGTATTCGATGGCCAGCTGCCGCTTTTCCGGCGCCGGCGCCGGCTCGGCCTGCACGGCCGCACTCATGGTCAGCGCGAGCAAGACACCCGCCAACAATCCGACTCCCCTCACAATAAACTCCTTTTTTGTCCGCCTGGCAGTATCACCGAGCGCCCCATTGTCTGCCTTTTTTCAACGGCGTCAAAGGCTTTTGGCATTTCTTCACGGTCTCAGCGC
>JBFHRT010000086.1:0-7697 GCA_041591575.1 Spongiibacteraceae bacterium | reverse complement strand
CTGCAACAGCGCCGCCAGAAACAGCTCTTCCAGTGCCGGCTCACACGCCGCCTCACCGATCAGCTTGGCGCTGATGGCGGCGGCAATGCTGCGCCGCCACAACAGCCCGTAATCCAGCCCTGGGCCCTGCTGCTGCGACAGTGCACCGTGCAGCGAAAACGACAGCGCCACATTCATGGTGGCGTTGAGACCCATGATGACGATGGCGCGGCGAATGCTCTCCACTTCCTGCGAGGTGCTGTAAACGGGGGAATTGACGAAGCGCAGCACCTTGCTGGCAATGGCGGGATCCCTGGCCACCACCTCGGATACATCACCAATGGCAAGATCGCTGCTCTGGGCCAGACGCAGGATGTCAGCGGCCACTGCCGGTATGCTCGGCAGGCATGAGCTGTCCATCAGCAGGGAGTCGATACCCGAAGCCATCGCAGGGCGCCCCGAAAAATTACTGTTATTGCATACACTATAGCGTGGAAGCGTTCACAGAACAGCCCGGCGCATATCGTTAACGTTGACCTTACGTGATATACCGTCTATCGTCGGCGGTCGCACAATAATTAAAAAAATCCGGAGTGCTGAATGGACCGTGATTCCTCGGGTGGCGACAACTCGCCGCTGTCTCGCCGCCGTTTCCTGAAAAACACCGCCGTGATCGGCGCCGTCGCCTGGGTGCCGGCCATGCGCATCGGCCCGGCCCACGCCGACGCCAGCTGCCCACCGCCGCCGAATTTTCCGCCGCATGTGGAGCTGTTCCAGCAGACCTTTGAAAACTGGGCCAAGGCAATCCGCGTCGACGACCTGTGGACCGCGGCGCCGCGCACCGCGCAGGAGTGCGCGGACCTGGCCAACTGGGCCGCAAGCAACGGCTGGCAACTGCGCCCGCGCGGCGCCATGCACAACTGGTCGCCCATTCACATCACCGCCGACATCACTTGCGACAGCAAGATCCTGATGGTGAGCACCACCGACTACCTCACCGACATGTCCATGCTCCCCGGCAACCCGGCCACCGTGCGGGTAGAAGCGGGCGCCTTTATGGAAGACCTGCTGGACTACCTGGAAACCCGCGGCTACGGCATGTGTAACGTGCCGGCACCTGGCGACGTCACCGTTGGCGGTGCCCTCGCCGTTGACGCTCACGGCACCGCCATTCCCGCCGCCGGCGAGCAGCGCCAGGCCGGCCACAGCTACGGCACGCTGTCCAACCTGCTGCTGTCCATCACCGCCGTGGTCTGGGACCGCCGCGCCAATCAGTACGTGCTGCGCCGCTTCGAGCGCGACCAGCGCAACGCCGGCGTTTTGGCCACCAGCCTCGGCCGCAGTTTTATCACCGAGGTGGAGTTCCAGGTCGGCCACAACCAGAACCTGCGTTGCCAAAGCTTTACCGACATTCCCTACACCGAGCTGATGGCCGCACCGGGATGCGGCGGTCGCAGCTTTGCCTCCTTCCTGGAGCAGTCTGGCCGCGCCGAGATCATCTGGTTCCCCTTCACCGACAAGCCCTGGCTCAAGGTGTGGAGCGTGGCGCCGACCAAGCCGCTGGCCTCACGCCAAGTCAGCGAGCCCTACAACTACCCGTTCTCGGACAACATGCCCGACGACATCGAGGCGCTGGCGCGCAGCCTCAGCCAGGGCAACAAGGCATCCACCCCGGTGTTCGGCCAGAACATGTACGCGGTCACCACCGCCGGCCTCACCGCCACCCAGTCCACCGACATCTGGGGCCCGTCCAAGAACACCCTGCTCTACATCAAGCCCACCACCCTGCGCATCACCGCCAGCGGCTATGGCGTGATGACCCGGCGCGACAACATCCAGCAAGTAGTGTACGACGTCACCCAGAAATACCTGGCCATGGTGGCCGACTACGAGAGCCGCGGCGAATACCCGATGAACATGCCGGTGGAAATCCGCGTCAACGGCCTCGAACAGGCCGGCGAAGTGGAAGCCGCCGACCCGGCCATGCCGCTGCTGTCGGCGGCCAGCCCCGACCGCGAGCGCCCCGACTGGGACGTGGTGGTGTGGTTCAACTGCCTCAGTTTTGTCGGCACCGAGCAGGCCGATGCCTTCTATAGCGAAATGGAACAGTGGTTCGGCCAGCGCTTTGACGGCAGCGATGCCGCAGTACGCCCGGAATGGTCCAAGGGCTGGGGCTACAACCCGGAAGGCGCCTGGACCAACGACGCCTACCTGGACAGCGTCGCCGACAGCTACCGCCTGCACCGCGACAAGCGCGAGCGCTGGGACTACGCCGTGCGCCGCTTCGACAAGCTCGACCCCTATCGGGTGTTTACCAACGGCTTTATCGACCGGCTGTTGCGTTAAACGCTGGACGCTTGACGGGAGACGGGAGACGCAAAAAACCCCGCCCGCGACTGCGTCATTGCGAGGAGCCGGGGCGCGCTGTTCAGCCGCCCGGCGACACGGCAATCTCCATCTAACGAGGTGCCACCTTCAGGAGATTGCTTCGTCGTTCCTCCTCGCAATGACGGAGTTCAAGCCACGCTGACGGCATCGGCAGCGGCGGCCACGGCGGGCAAGGGCCCGCCAGCTGTGCTAATTTCAAGGGATAGACCGCAGTGCAGACACTTTCCGGGAGGTTGCCATGGCCATACCCGACAACAGCATCGCCCATATCCTCAATCGCGACCACGCCAAGGCCGGCGACCACTACACCGACGACCTCGGCAACGACTGGCTGGTGCACGAAGACCGCGACGGCCTGCGCCTGGAGTTTCCCGACGACCCCAACGTGTGGGTGCCCTACCGCACCTCCACCCATATCAGCCTGCCGGGGCTGCGGCGCTGCCAGGGCTGAAGCGCGACCTAAAACCAACGCGCAAATGCAGAACTGCGCACTGGCGTGTTGACCGCAGCGGCCCGTTGCTGCACCTTTAACTGCGGCAATGCCCCGCGCATACACGCCGAAAACTGCTAATAAAAAACAACAAAAACAACCAATTGGCGAGCCCGCCGCATGAAGCAAACGGCCACAGCTGCTGCGACCCAGGACAGCGTCCCACTGTATAGCGTCATCACTGCCATCCACCAACTCAGCGCGCTGGGGCTGAAAGCCGAAGCGCTGATTGCCGGCACTGGTATCAGCCACGCCCAGCTGGGCAGCGACCGCAGCAGCGACCAGGTGCTGCCCTTTGACGAGCTGCTTACCGTGTTCGCCAATGCCAGCGAACTCGATCGGCGCGCTGACCTCGGCCTGTGCATGGGCGAAGTCGCCGATATTGGTCTCTACGGCGCGGTGGGGCTGGCCATGCTCAGCGCCTCCACCGATATCGACGCGGTCAATATCGCGCTGAAGTACCAGCGCGCGGTGCTGGGCACCGCGGTCTCCATCGCCCTGCATATCGAGAACGACAGCGGCCTGATCCGGGTCAGTGACCGCCTGCCGCGGGGCAAGTTGCGCCGCTTTTACCTGGAGCAGTTCCTGGCCGGCTTCCTGCGCTTCAACGCCAGCCTCAGCAAGCAGCCCAGCCGTCTGCGCGAACTGCGCCTGAGCTACGAGAATCCCGGCTATCGCGGCCGCTACGAGGCGCTGTTCGGCTGCCCGGTGCATTTCGACTGCGCCCACACCGACATCGTCTTCAATACCGACATCCTCGGTGTGCCGCTGCCCAATGCCGATCCGCTCACCGCCCGCGCGCTGGAAGCGGTCTGCGACGACCTGCTGCGCCGCTTCGCCGAACCGCGGCCAGTCAGCCGCCAGACCCGGGCACTGCTGGCCAGCCGCTGGCAGCAGCGCCCGGCCATGGCCGACATCGCCCGCGAGCTGGGCTTCGATACCCGCACCCTGCGCCGCAAGTTGCTGGCCGAGGGCCGCAGCTTCCGCGAGATCAAGGATGCCCTGCGCCGCGACCTGGCCATGGATTTCCTGCGCCACAGCGACAAGAGCCTGCGCGAGATCGCCGAGCTGGTGGGCTACGATGAACCCGGCAGCTTCCGCCGCGCCTTCGTCAAATGGACCGGGCGCCAGCCCGGCTATTACCGCGCCTGATACCCGCCACCCTAAAGTTGAAATAAGCAGCTTCGTTTTTATTTCAAAGAAAACTAACAAACCCCAAAACTGTCCGTTTTTGCCGCCTTTCCATGGCCTGCGGCCAGCCCCAGGCCGCTTTTGACCGCTGCCGCCCGCACTGCCGTGAAAAGGGCAGAGCATTGCAATTAGCGCCTGTAAAACAAGAGCTTAGCGCCCTAGACAGCAAGCCTATCGAGCTTTAGCTTGACTCCGCTAAGCGCAGAAAATGACAAGAAACAGCGCGCCACCATAGCCAATAACAACCAACAACAATCACTGACAACCACGCGAAGGGAGTTCAGACATGGCCGACACCCGTCCGCTATCGTTTCCGAAATTATTGGGGGCGCTGCTGCTCAGCGGCGCGCCCCTGCTGGCGCTGGGCGGCAGCTGCCCCGGCGCCTCCTACCTGGCCACCAGCTGTCGCGACGGCGTCTGCCGCGCCGACGCCGGCGAGGATGCCATCAGCTGCCCCGAGGACTGCGCCGACAAGAGCAGCCAGCTGCTGGCCTACTATACCCAGGCCGCCTTCTGCCCACCCACCACCATCTACGAGCCGCGCTCGGTGTCGGAGCTGCAGGACGCGGTGCGCGCCATTGCCAGCAACGGCCGCAAGGTCAAGCCAGCGGGCACCAGCCACTCCGCCACCGACATCATCTGCGCCGATACCAACGGCGATGTCATCCGCTCCAAACACCTGACTAACATCGGCCCGGTACAGTCCTTCGAGAGCCACCCGCTGACGGTGGAAATCGAATCCGGCGTCAAGTTTGAAAAGCTGCAGGAGCACCTGCACAGCCTCGGCCTCAGCCACGGCCTGGCCTCCACCGGCTACGGCGGCATTTCTGTCGGCGGCGCCGTGGCCACCGGCGCCCACGGCTCCTCGCTGCTGGGCTCGTCCACCATCTCCTCCTACGTGGTGGCCATGGACGTGGTCGGCGCCGACGGCAACATCACCACCTACACCGAGGGCACCACCGGCCAGAACAACCCCAACCTGTGGAAGGCGCTGAAGACCAACTTGGGCCTGCTGGGCTTTGTCGCGCGGCTGCGGCTGAAGCTGGAGCCCCAGTTCAATATGCGCGTCGAAGTGAAGTACACCGACGAAGACAGCTTCGTGAACTCGCCCACCGGCGTCGCCGATGCGGTGGCCGGCTGCGATTACGTGTTCCTCAACTGGTTCCCCGGCCAGGACACCGTGCAATACCTCTGCGGCACGCGAACCACCGATACCGTGGACAGCCCCTTCGCCCAGAACCGGCTGTTCACCCCGGACGTATCCCAGTCGGAATCTGACTTCGCCCCCAACGGCCTGCAGCTGGCCATGTGCGACGACAACCTCAAGTGCGACATCGAGGCCCGACGCGTCAACGACTACCAGGCTTCGCCGCCGCTGGTGATCACCAACGACGCCACCCCCGAAGCGGAAGCCGTGTCCCGCCACAGCGTGCTCACCGGCTATTCGCACCGCATGATTACCCTGCAGCACGAGGTGTTCCACCGCAAGAACCCCGAGTTCTCCCAGCTCGAATACGAGGGCGCCATGCCCATGAGCCAGATCCAGGCCGCGGTGCAGTACCTCAAGTCTATCTACGACCGCGACGACGTCTGCCAGCCACTGATCGGCACCATCATGCGCTTCGACAACGCTGACAGCGGCCTGCTGATGTCCGCCAACCACGCCCGCAACGGCATCGCCCACGGCGAGCAGATGGTGCACCTGGAGTTCGTCGAGTTTTGGGGCTACGGCCTGGATGACGCCGGCCTGGAGCAGTGGGTGAGCACCCCCTACAGCGAGGTGATCAAACACCTGGTCAACAACTTCGACTACTGGCCGCACTGGGGCAAGAACGATGAGTGGGTATTCACTCACCCCGCCGTTACCGCCCGCAACGCCAGCGAGCGCGCGTTGTTCAACCAGGCCATCGCCCAGCTCGACCCCTACGGGGTATTCTCCACCGCCAGCTCGCGCCGCAACGGCTTCATTTCGCCGCAGGAGGGTGAGGACTTTGCCGCAGCGCTCTACGGCGACTGCGCCAGCAGCGACAGCGATGGCGACGGCATCGCCGACTGCACCGACCGTCTGCCCAACGACTTCTCCGGCATGTACACCCGCATCGACGACGACGGCATCTGGAGCGGCAGCTGCAACTACGCCGACAGCTGGGACGAAATGCGCGGCAACTTCGGCGCTGACCAGGAACAGAACATGCGCGCCGGCTGGGACTACGAGAGCGAGAACCACAGCTACCACGCCAGCACCTTCAACTGGAACCCGGCCTGGCCCAACTCCGGCGGTCGCTCCTGGGAGGTGATGATGTCAGCCGAACTCACCGCCGACGCCACCGGCCGCTACTGCTTCGGCCAGTACAACGGCTCCTACGGCTGGGAGATCGCCGAGGGCTGGAACGCCTGCGGCCAAGTGTGGATCAACAAGCAGCGTGTGGCCGAGGTGGGCTATCACAGCGACCTCAAGCCCAGCGGCTGTGTGGATTTGGTCAAGGGCCAGAACTACCGGCTGGACATCTACAACCGCCACCACAACGCCAACCTGTCGCGCAGCTTTATCTCGCACCCGACCTGGTGTTTCGGCGGCCAGGGCGACTGTACGCCGGACCGCAAGTTCGAGCAGAACCAGCTGAAGGCTATCAGCCACCTCAACAACCCCTGAGCAGGGGCCGTAAACCGAAGGAACTACCCCGGCGGTGCATTCGCCGCCGGGGTAATCTCGCACAGGGACGTGCGACCCGCCAAGGCCGGCAAACCCGTGCGCTGCCTGGCGCGCACGGGCGACGACCAACGGCGCAGGGATGCGCTGCCGGGTCGTCACCCCACCAGCCAAAAGCGTTCCTCCAAACTGGCAGCCAGCCGCCGGAGCTGCAAAATCGCGCGCATTGCGCCACAATGAGTAGAGAGCCACTAACCGGGCACCGCCCATGCGCACAGCGCTGCTGCTCGCCATTGCCGTACTGCTGGCGGCAGGGCAGGCAGCCATCGCTCACCCCAGCAGCCAGCCTCACCGCCACCCCTTCCATGTGGTGGCACTGTCGGCGCTGGAGCTGCAGATCACCCGCAACCGCTTTGGCCCCTACCGCGACAACCTGGCACGGCGCCTGCAACGAAACGTTAGTGTCACCGCCATCAGCAGTTACCCCGCCCTGGAACAACTGATTGCCCGCCACCAGGCCGACCTGATTTTCCTTACCTCCAGGCTGGGCCAGCAGCTGGAGGCCGAGCACGGCTACCAGCTGATTGCCGAGACCCGCCAGCCCATTTACCTCTATGTCACCCGCGAACAGCGCGACACACCACTGGCGCAAATAAAGCGGGTTGGCCTGGTCGAAAATACCGGCGCCGAAGAGCTTGCCCTCGACAGCTTAAACAAACTGTTAGATGAATTTGAACTGAGTCATTATCCCCAGCACAGCGCGGCGCTGCTGGCGCTGTTCAACGGTGAGGTCGACGCCCTCGCCGCCATTCCGCTGGCGGTATCCGGGCTGGCGAGCAGTGTTGCCCGGCGCGTCATCGCGCGCAGCCAGTTGGGCGAAGGCGTTGCGGTCGCCGCCATCTCCCCCCAGTGGCAGGGGCGCGAAGAGGCGTGGCTGGTCGCCGAGCAGCTGTTGAACAACGGTCCGCTGCTGGTGGACGTTTTTCAAAAAGGATTTGG
>JBFHRT010000085.1:0-7708 GCA_041591575.1 Spongiibacteraceae bacterium | reverse complement strand
GTGGGGCTTTGCCGTCAACATGTACGGGGTGATCCACTCCATCAACGCCTTTATGCCGCGGCTGATTGCGCAGAATGAAGAGGCCCACTTCGTGGTGACCGGCTCCGGCAACGGTGCCTTCCTGATCATGCCCGACGCCCCTATCTACACCGCCACCAAGGCGGCGGTGCATGCCATCACCGAGAACCTGCACTACCAGGTGCAGGCTGCCGACAGCCCGGTCAAAGTCAATGCGCTGTTCCCGGGGCCGCATGTGGTGGACACCGGCATCTTCAATTCCGAGCGCGTGCGCCCGCAGGAGCTGGCCGGTAACGGCGCCAAGGCCTCGGGCATCACCTCGGTGGCCGACATGAAAAAAATCATGGCGGAATACGGCATGGAACTGGAGACCACCTCGCCCCAGGAAGTGGCGGAATCGGCGCTGCAGGGCTTGCGTGAGGAGAAGTTCTTTATTCGCCCGAGCACCGAAAAATCCGACAATGCGCTGCGCCAGCGGGTAGAATGCATCCTCAATCAGGAGACTCCGACACCCCCCAATGTGTTGTGAACACGGGGCGGTATGACCCAAAGGTTCCATGAGCAGTACAGCAGAAACCAGCACAGCCCTGAGCCGACGTGAGCGGCGCAAGCAGGAAGTGCGCGGTCGCATCACCGAGGCCGCGCTCGCCCTGTTCGCCGAACAGGGCTGTGACCCCACCACTGTGGAAGAAATCTGCGAGCAGGCCGATGTCGCGCGCAAGACCTTCTACAACTACTACCCCTCCAAGCAGGCGCTGATTCGCGAGCTGTCGGACGCCCTGCTCTACGACGAGACCCAAAATCTTGTCGACCTGGCCATTGAGAAGTGCAGCAGCACAGCCGATCGCATCCGCTTCTTCTGTGACCAGACGGCGGCAACGCTGGAGCGCTATGAGTCGTTGGAGCGCTCGCTGGTACAGCAGGCACTGCTGGATCTGTCCAACGAGGACAGCAAAGCGGGGCAGCAGTTGGGCTTGCTCAATGCCGCCTTCACCCGCCTGTTGCAGGAGGGCTTGCGCATCGGAGACGTGAGCACCCGCCACAGCCCCGAGTTTCTTGGCGAAATGGCACTCGGCGCCATGAACGCCGTCATCCTCAACTGGATCCATCTGGACGGTTACCCGGTAATAGCGCGTATTGCCGAGCTGTCCGATTTCCTCTGCGAGCTGATTGCCCCCGACGACAAGCGTTCGCCCCAATAGTTTACGACCACCCGCGTCTATTTCTGCCAAGCATTCACAGCCCGAGTTCAGTTCGCATTCAGCTACACAGCGCCACACTGTGCATCAATGTTTAACAGCAATGTTTAACAGTAATGTTTAACGCTGATGTGGAGGTACGACAGTGCTGCAACAAGACGCGAAGAAAACGGCTGCGGCTCCGCTCACCCTGAAGGCTGCCATGCTGGCGGCGCTGTTGGCCAGCAACAGCGCCCAGGCCTGGCACGATCGCCCCCATCGCGACCGCGTCGTGCTGGGCGTGGAAGTGGGCTCGGCCGAGCAGCAGATCGAACAGTCTGATTTTCCCGGCGCCGATATCGACAATACCGACACTGGCTTCAAGTTCTACGGCGGCTTTCGCTCCGGCGAATTGCTCAGCTACCACTTGGGTTATGTCGACTTCGGCGAGGTCAGCATTCGCGACGGCGCCACCTTTGCCGAAGCTGACAGTGGTGGCGCTTTCGTCGACATTGGCCTGAATCTGCCGCTGGCCCCCGGCTTCAGCCTTTACGGCAAGGCCGGCTTGATCGCCTGGCAGCAGGATACCCGTGACAACACCCTGGGCTTTGTCGACTACCATCACGAGCAGGGCGTGGACCCGTTCTGGGGCATTGGCATGCGACTGCAGACTGCCGACAACCTGGCGCTGAAATTCGCCTTCGACCGTTACGAGTTCAAGGACGACGGCAGCAATGTGATCGAGGACTACGAGCTGGCCACGGTCGGACTGGAACTGCTGTTCTGATTTCTCCCGTTTTTACACTCCCTTCCAGGTGTGCCTTGGGGCCTTGTGCCCCTTTTTTTATTTGCTAAGGTAGAGCCTGTTCAACAGGTACCGGTGCCCAGGATGGGCCCGCATTCAACAGGGAGGTGAATACCGTGAAAGCATTCTGTCTTGTCGTACTCGTTGCCGTGCTCAGCTGCGGCCTCGCAGGGCCGGCCCAGGCCGCCGACTGGCGCCAGTGCAAATCGGAAAAGCTGGAAGCCATTCGTCTGGAAAAGGCGCTGCGCAAGGGGCGCCGGCTCAAGGGTTACGGCTCCGGCGCCGCCATGAAGCGCGAGCGTCGCCGCATTGACGAATGGCTGTGGAAAAACTGCCGCAGTTATTATTCGGAACTGCGTGATTTGTATATCGGGCGAATGTGAAGGCGAACGCCGCGTTGCCCCAGCTACCATGTGGTGGATTTTGTGCGAATGAATTCGCACAAAATACTTCCCCAGGGGCTTTATGCCTCAGCGCATCAGAAAAAAACCAGCGCCGGCGACACCGTCACAACCGCAGCCAGCACAGCACATGGCGCGGTTCTGTCGGCACCTCGTCCGCGATGCTGCTGAGAATCAGCTTGTCGTCGCGCAGGCTGAAGTGCCGGCGCTGTTCGCTGCCCTCCCAGTTGGGAAACCAGCAGCTCTGAATGTGGTGAGTAATTTCGCGGTGCTGGATGTCCACGCTGTAGCGTCCCCAGTAGGCGCAATAGCCCTGGTAGGCCATGCGCAGTTCCTCGTCGCTGCCGCTGTAGGGGTTGGTGCCGGCAAAGTGTTCACGCTCGGTACTGGCCATCTGCAGTATCATCTGGCCGTCTTCGGCGTAATACAGCCGGCCCTTGGGGGCGTGGCCAAAGGGGTAGATGCTCTCCTCGGCGCTGACTTGGGTTTCGCAACTTTCCAGCAGCCAAAGCCCCGTCAATTTCTCTAGCACATTGTCACTCCTCTGCCGTGGCGCCGCGCGCGGTGAGTGGGGAAAGCAATTGCTGAAATAGAGCATAGTTCAGATGCGCTGCTTTACCGGTCGCCGCTTGTTGGGGGTTGGCCGAATTTGCGCGCATAATGTCGGCATGAGATGTTTTCTCGCTATCGCCCTGCCGCCGGAACTGCGTCGAATACTGCAGGCGTCGGCTGCCGCCATGCGCGCGTTGTCGGGGGATAGCATGCGCGTGGTCGCTGCCGACAACCTGCACCTCACTTTGAAGTTTATGGAGGACCTGCGCCCAGACAGTGAGGAGGAGCTGGCGGTCGAGCTGCAGCGCGAGCTGGCATCGCTGTCACCTTTCGAGACTGCGCAGCGCGGTTACGGCGCCTTCCCCAACTCCGGTCGCGCCAGAGTGTTCTGGGCCGGGCTGGAAGACAGCGACGGTCACTTACAGACCCTGGCCCGCCTCACCGAGCGCGCTGCCGAGCGTGTGGGTGTGCCGCGGGAAAAGCGTCGCTTCGAGCCCCACATCACCCTGGGCCGTTTCAAACGTCCGGCGCAATTGCCGCTGGATGCCTTTGTCGAGCAGGTGGACACGGCGCAGCGCTACCCATTGGCAGTGCGCGAGCTGACCCTGTTTGAAAGCCGCACCTATCCTGAGGGGCCGGTGTACACGGCGCTGGAAAGCTTTGTGCTGGGGGGTACAGGGGAAAGGGGATAGCGCGACGCTCAACAGCGGTGCGCGCGGCGCACCCTACGTTAAACTCGTCATTGCGAGGAGCCCCAGCGCCGAGAATTGGCGCTGGGGTGACGCGGCGATCTCCTTCAGTTTGGCAGCGAGTGGAGGAAGATCGCCGCGTCGCCTTCGGCTCCTCGCGATGACGGGAGTATAAGGACTTGCCGCGTAGGAAGGCGGTGTCATTGCGAGCCGGCGCTGGCGCCGGCGCGGCAATCTCCTCCAGATTGGCAGTGAGCCGATGGAAATCGCCGCGTCGCTTCGCTCCTCGGGATGACGGCGTTTTCACGAATTAAGAAGGAATAACAATGATCCGAAATAATATCCTGATCACCGGCGCCAGCTCCGGCTTGGGCCGCGAAATGGCCCGCCAGTTCGCCGCCAAGGGCCGCAACCTGGCGCTGTGCGCGCGGCGTCTGGATTTGCTGGAAGCCCTGCGCGACGAGCTGCTGACCATCAACCCCAATATTGAGGTGGTGGTGCAGGCACTGGATGTGCGCGCCTACGACGCGGTGTTTCGCGTGTTCGAGCACTGCGACCAGGCACTGGGCGGGCTGGACCGGGTGATCGTCAACGCCGGCATCGGCAAGGGGCAGCCGCTGGGCAGCGGCGCCTTCAATGCCAATCGGCAGACCGCGGAAACCAATTTTGTCGCCGCTCTGGCCCAGTGCGAGGCGGCGATGGCCATTTTTCGCCGCCGCAACGCCGGCCATCTGGTGACGGTCAGTTCCATCGCAGCGCTGCGCGGTTTGCCCGGTACCGCCGCGGTTTACTCTGCCTCCAAGGCGGCGCTGGCAACTTTGACCGAGGCGCTGCGGGCTGACACCCGCAACACGCCGATCGCGGTAAGCTGTCTCTACCCCGGCTTTATCCTCACCGACATCAACCGTGACCTGAAGCGGGCGCCGTTTCGAGTCGATGTCGAAAATGGTACTCGCGCCCTGGTGCGGGCCATCGAGCGCGAGAAACCCAAGGCCTATGTGCCGGCCTGGCCCTGGGCGCCGCTGGGGCAGCTGCTGAAAATCCTGCCGCTGCGGGCGGTGGCGGCGCTGGGTTGAGCGCTTCTTTGCGAGCGGGAAAGGCGAGGTCAGTATGAATGAGACAACACAACAGCACTACGTGGGTTTCTGGGCGCGGCTACTGGCCACGCTGATCGACAGCCTGATACTGGTGCTGATCACCTGGCCGCCGTTGCTGGCGTTGTACGGCGACAGCTACCTGCTGCGAACCGACGCGCAGCTGGTGTTGGGGCCGGGGCATGTATTGATTTCCTATGTGCTGCCGACGCTGCTGGTGATCTGGTTGTGGCGGCGCTTTCGCGCCACTCCCGGCAAGATGCTGATTAAGGCGGAAATCGTTGATGCCGACAGCGGTCTCAGCCCGTCGGTAAAGCAGGCCACCATCCGCTACTTTGCCTACCTGGCCTCCTTTCTGCCGCTGTGCCTGGGTTTTGTGTGGATCGCTTTCGATAAGCGCAAACAGGGTTTTCACGACAAGCTGGCCGGCACTGTCGTGGTGTACCGGCGCGGGTGAGCCGGCCACGCCGATTGTTTACAATAGACAGCTGCCGTTTCCGAGACCGAATGCCGCATGTCTGATCGCGACGACAAACCTGCCATCAAACGCCTCAAAACCGGGGCCTTCTCGCGCCGCCTGCAATTGTCCGGCGCCAGTTTGCGCTACGGCGCCCGCGCCCTGACCCAGTCGGCCCGCGAGCGCTTTAGCGACAGTGACAGTCCCAAGGCGCGCGCCCAGCGCCAGCACAACGTCGATCGCTTCGTCGCCGAGATCGGCAAACTCAAGGGCAGTGTGGTCAAAGTGGGACAGATCCTGGCCACCTACGGTGAATACCTGCTGCCGCCGGAGGTGGTGGAGGCCCTGCATACCCTGGTGGACGACACGCCGCCGCTGCAGTGGAAGGTGATGGAGAAGACGCTACGCCGGCGCCTGGGCGAGCAGCGCTTTGCTGAACTGGACATCGATCCGAAACCACTGGCGGCCGCCTCCATGGGCCAGGTGCACCGCGCTACCCACCGCGTCACCGGCGAGAAGCTGTGCATCAAGGTGCAGTACCCAGGTGTTGCCAAGACCATCGACGCCGACCTCAACGCGGTAATCCGCCTGTTGCGTCTGGCGCGGCTGCTGGAGTCCACCCGCGCGGTGGACGACTGGTTGCGCGACGTGCGCGAGCTGCTGCACCAGGAGGTGGACTACCGCTGTGAGCGCGAACACCTGGAGCAGGCGCGGGCGGCGCTGGCGGGCGACCCCCACTACATTGTGCCGCGGGTTTACCCCGAATACAGTTCCGACAAGCTGCTGACCATGTCTTACGAGCCCGGTCTGCCCGCCAACTCAGCGGCGGTGGCGGCACTGTCGCAGGGCCGGCGCAATGTACTGGGGCGCGCGCTGCTGCGGCTGTTTCTCACTGAGCTCTACGACTGGCGCAGCATGCAGACCGACCCCAATTTCGGCAACTACCTGGTGCGCACCCATGAGTCCGGCCACGACCAGTGGGTGCTGCTGGATTTCGGCGCCATGCGCACCATCCCCGACAGCTTTGGCCAGCGTTTTACCGCCATGATCGAGGCCTCCTGCCGCGGCGACCGCGCCGGCTTCCTCGACGGCGCCATCGCCCTGGGCTTTATGAAGGCCGATTTCCCGGCGCAGGTGCTGGAGGATTTTGCCGATATCGGCATGGCGCTCACCGAACCGCTCAAGGCCGGCTCCAGTGAGGTGCCGGCGCAGGCACTGGGCGGCGATGGTCAGTATCACTGGCGCAATGCCGAGCTGCCCAAGCGCATTGGGAAGCGCGCCATTCAGGCCTCGCTGAGCCGCTACTTCGCGCTGCCGCCGAAAGAATTTATGTACGTGATGCGCAAACTGATGGGGGTGTATGCCATCGTCGCGGCGCTGGACGCCGAGTTCAATGGTGATGAGTTAATGGCGCCCTACTTGAGTGGCGACAAACGCTAAGGGTTCTGCGTCATTGCGAGGAGCGCCTTCAGCCTTCAGCCGCGAGCGCAGCGCGGCGGGACGCGGCAATCTTTATCAGTATGGCGGTGACTGTAAGGAGATCGCCGCGTCGCAAAAAGCGCTCCTCGCGATGACGGTGCTTCTTGTATAAGCCGAATACTTTTCCCGTCATTGCGAGTAGCGGGACCGCGGGTTTCAGCGGTTCCGCGACGTGGCAATCTCCATCAAAATGGCAGTGTCCATCATGAGATCGCCGCGTCGCGTAAAACGCTCCTCGCGATGACGCAGTAGATATGGCCCCGCGGTGAAAACCAGCTCAATGCCGCAGCCGTGCATCCAATTGATCGACAATCTCCGCCCAGTCGGCGTCCTCGGCGATGGCCTCGCGCAGAAAGGCGGTCTGCGCCGGTGTCCAGAAGCTGGCCTCGGCCAGCGCCAGTTCCCGCGGCAGCGGGCGGTGACTGGCAATAAAGCGATCGACCGCGGCGTCGCTGTCGGGTAGGCCCAGTTGTCCAAACAGGGCGTTAATACTGTGGATGGCCGGTTCCATATGCGCTCTCCTGCCGGGGGCTGTTGTCGGTGTGTTTCCCCTCAGTATAGGCGAGCGCCAAGGCCTCAGAACTGGTAACTGACCCCCAGTGTCAGCAGCGGGAACAGTTCAAACTCGTCCAGGTCTTTCTCGATTTCCTCTTCCTCGTTTTTCAGCTGTTCGCGGCACTGGGCACTCTGGTTGCAGCTGCCGCTGGAGCTGAGGTTGGCATCCCCTTCGCCCAGCAGGGCAATGCCCAGGTCCACATTGAAGGCCCAGCCGGACTGGCTCAGGTGGCCCCAGCCGATGGCAATGGCCGGCACCACGCTGGGAAAGTCGATGGTGGTGGTGACTTCACCCATGACCTGCGGTTGGAAACGGCTGAAGCCCAGCTCGCAACCGAAGGGGTTGCTGCAGCTGGACACCACTTTCAGGTCGCTGTCGTGGTAGACCAGTCCGGCGCTGACCCGAAAACGGCCGTTCCAGGGGTGCCAGTCGGCGAACAGATGGCCGTTGCTGAGATCGATATCGCTGTCGTAGTCCAG
>JBFHRT010000084.1:0-7733 GCA_041591575.1 Spongiibacteraceae bacterium | reverse complement strand
GCTGGCGCAGGCGCTGGTGGCGTTACAGGCGCTACCCGCCGCCGAGCTGCCCGAGGCGGCAAGGGCGCTGGTGCAGGACATCGTACTGGTGCTGGTCTATTTGATGGCGCAGCTCAGGCTGGTGTTCGAAAGCGAGGGCTGTGTCGATTTCAGCGAGGTCGCCTTCCGCGCAATTCACGCGCTGGCGCCACTGGACGAGGCGGGCGACGGAGCCGGCTATGGCGCCGACGTGCTACTGCAGGAAGATCGCATTCGCCACATCCTGGTGGACGAGATGCAGGACACCTCGGTCAATCAGATGGCGCTGCTGAAAAACCTGATGCAGGGCTGGGAGCCGGGCGACGGCCGCTCGCTGTTCCTCTGCGGCGATTTGCAGCAGTCCATCTACCTGTTTCGAGGCGCTCTCGTCGGCCTGTTCGGCGAACTGATCGACGCCGGCCACTTCCACGGCCACCCGCTGGAGCAGCTGCAGCTGCAGGCCAATTTCCGCTCGGCACCAACGGTGGTGGAGTGGGTCAATCGCGCCTTTGAGAGCCTGTTAGCCGACAGTTTTGTGCGCGCGCTGCCCCAGCGCAGCCTCGAGGGCGTGGTGCAGGTGCACGGCTTCGTCGCCGGCGACGGCGGGCGCGCCGCGGCCCGCGAGGCCGAGGCGGTCAGGGTGGTGGAGCTGATCCAACGCGCCCAGGCCGAACAGCCCGGCGCCTCCATCGCCGTGCTGGTGCGCTCGCGCGGCCACCTGGCGGCTATCGTGCCGCGGCTCAAGGCCGCCGGCATCGCCTTCGCCGGCCAGGACATCGACAAGCTCAGCAGCGCGCCGGCGGTGGCCGACTTCATCGCCCTGTTGCGCGCCTGGTGGCACGACGCCGATCGCGCCGCCTGGGTGGGGCTGCTGCGAGCGCCCTTCGTCGGCCTCGGCTGGGATGACATCTGGCTGCTCAGCCAGCGCCGCGAACAGCCCCTGCGCGAAGTGGTTTTAGATGAAGCGCTCGGCGGCGAGCTGGACGATGAACTCAGTGCTGAGGGCAGGGTGCGGCTGGCGCGGTTGCGCCGCTGCTGGCAGCACATCGCCGCCCAGCCCCAGGCGGTGGACATCCGCTGGGCACTGCCGGCGCTGTGGCACAGCCTGGGTGGCCCCGCCTGCGTCGAAGCCCACGAGGCGGCCGACATCGAGCGGGTACAGGCGGTGCTGGCCGACTGCTCGCCCGGCGGCTACCTGCAGGATCTGGCCGCCTTCGAGCGCGCCCTGGACCGGCTCTACGCCCAGCCGGCGGCGGCCGACGTGGAGCTGATGACCATCCACAAGGCCAAGGGGCTGGAGTTCGACGTGGTGATCGTGCCCGGGCTGGGCGGCGCCGCGCGCAGTGGCGACAGCAGTCTGTTTTACTGGCGCCGGCTGCAGGGCGCGCTGGTGCTGGCGCCGCGACCGGCGCCCTCCCTCGGCCAAGAGGGTGGCGACACCGATGCCGACACCCAGCGCCTTTACGACTACCTGCGCGGTCTGCAGAGCGACGACGAGCGCCGCGAGGTTGACCGCCTGCTGTACGTGGCGCTGACCCGTGCCAAGCGCCAGCTGCACCTGGTGGGCACTGCCACTGAAAACAGCCGCGGCGAACTGCGCCCGGCGGCCAACTCGCTGCTGGCGCGGCTGTGGCCGCGCTTGGAGAGTGAATACCGTGGCGCCGAGCGCATCGAGGCCGGCGCCGCCGACTCCGCGTTGCGCCCGCCGCTGGCGCCGCGACTGGCGTTGGAGCCGCAATTGACGCTGGATCCCGGCTTTCGCGCGCCTCCCCAGGCCGGTGGTGTCGCGGCGCTGTTGGATCGCCTCGCCGAACAGGAAAGGCAGGCGGTGCTGGAAGACAACATCGAAGACCGCGCGGTCGGTATCGTCTACCACGAACTGATGCGCCGCATTGGCAGCGGCCACGCCGCCATCGCCGACGACCGCGAGGCCCTGCAGCGCGCCATCGCCACCCGCCTGCGCCACCACTGCCACCCAGAGGCGGCACTGGCGGCCAGCGTGGCGAGGGTGCTGCGCCTGGCCGACAACACCCTGGCCTGCCAACACGGCCGCTGGATTCTGGATCACTACACCGCCTCCGGTGCCGAGCAGGCCATTCGCCGCAAACTGGGCGACAGCTGGCAGCGGCTGATCATCGACCGCTTCTTTGTCGACGGTGAGTGCTGCTGGATCATCGACTACAAGACCGCTGAGGGTCAGAGCGAGGCCTTCTTCGCCGCCCAACGCGCCCGCTATGCCGACAAAATGGCCGCCTACCGCGAGGCCCTGCAGGCGGCGGGGGTGGAGGGCGAGGTGAAAACCGCGCTGTATTTCCCGGCAGCGCAGCGGCTGGAGTGCTGTTAGCGGGGTACAAAAAAGCCCGGCACCTTGCGGTGCCGGGCTCAATCGATTTATCCGTCCTTTTAAGTCTACCTATCTTCCTCTTGTGGGCGCGTCAGTGAGGCATAGAACGCGGGGTTGTTCATCTGTTCGCGGGTGTGATTGCCGATCAAAGCACCACCAGTGATTGATGCTGCCGGGAGCATGGTGCCGACATTCGTCCACACGTTGAAGGGCAGCGCGCCTTTGCCATTGAACCAGAGGTCGTGCAGCCCCGCGACGGCGTTCATGCCGGGAATTCGGTTCAGCACTCGGCTCAGCGGGCCGCCCTGCTTGAAGAAATCCGTGGTGAAATTACCCACCAAGTCTTCGTTGAGGCCGATGACGTTTAGCGACCAGTCCTTGCGCAGCTGTTGCCCGGTGTCGGAATGGTATTCATATTTATTCGACGCCCGATTCTCGCCCGGTTTGTGATCAGCCTTGCGCCCGACGGCATGTTGGTAATAGCTCGACGCCTGCGAAGCCGCGTAGACCATGGCATAGGACTTGGCGCCATTGGCGAAGCTGCCGCCGGACAGCTTTGACTGGGTGCCGCTTAGCAGTACGCCGACGATGGCCATCTCCGCGTTTTCGCCGAGACTATCGTTCCAGTCTGGTGTGTCACCGTTGTGGTAAGCGGCGGTGAGTCCGCCGACGAAGCCTGCTTCAAAGCTGCCGCCGCTGACGACGGAAACCACGCCGCCATTGACTCCCTGCAGCGTATAGCGGGCAAGGGTGCTCGAGGAAGCCTCACCAAAGCGGGTGTTGACCTCACTCTTTATTTTTCCCTTGACGTAGGCTATCGCTGCAGCCCGCGCGGTAGCCTTGAGGTCACCATCGGTCACACCATAAGTCACCATTGCCGTTGCAGCGACACATCCGGCCTGACCACCTGCGGCGCAGCCGGCGAGCTGGACTGCTTCGGCCACATACTTGTTCTTGCGGGCAAAGCGGCCGAACTCTTTCAGGCCCTTGTCTGTCGCCACTGCGGTTAAGGCGAGGCTGGGATTGATGATCACCGCGGCCACCGCCGCAATCTTCTTCCAGGTCTTGCTGGCCCAGGAGTAGCCGTTGGGGTCCACCAGGCTGACCGGGTTGTTGCGCACGTAGCTGTAGCGGTTGAGCGCCTGCAGGTCGCCGGTGTCCTGCACGATGGGGTCGGCGCTGATAAAGCGGCCCAGCAGCGGGTCGTAGACACGCCCGTTCATGTGGATCAGGCCCACCGCGTCGATGTGCTCGTGGCCGGTAAAGCCGCGGTCACTGCTGCGCGCCTGGTAGCTGACCAGCTCCATCACTGACAGCGGCTGCAGGCCGTCGAGCTGGCGGCGCTGACCCCAGGGATCGAAGGCAGAGCGCTCCACCGCGTCGGCTTCGCCGGCGGCCAGCTTGGCGGCGTCGACGTAGGCGATCACCGAGCCCAGGGTATCCTTGAGCATATAGTTTTCGCGTGCCGCGCCGAGGTCGCCATCGGTGACGGTGACCACCGCGATGCCGCCGATGTAGTGGCGCTCCTCCACCGTGCGGCTGAGGCCGCCGATGCCTTTCTCCACTTTCTCGTACTGGCCCACGTAGGTGGTCTCGGCGCTGATGCCGTTGACCGTCTGGCTGCGGCGGATGCGGCGCCGGTCCGGTCCGTACTGGAAGCCGACACTGGCATTGGCGGTGGTGAAGCTGGCCGGTTTGCCGAAGGCGGTCCAGCCAATGGTTCTGCCGGCGCCGCTGAGCATGTTGCCGTTGCGGTCGTAGCAGTAATCCTGGCCGCCGGCCCGGGTCACCGCGTGCGGGCCGGCGAAGATACCGTCGCAGCTGCCACCGTATTGGTAGTCGCCGTCGACATTCCACTTGCTGCGGATATTGCCGTTGGCGTGGTAGCTCATCTGCTGGCGCGGCAGCGCCTGGCCGCCGGTGACCACATCCACAGACTGCAGGCGGTTGAGGCGGTCGTACTGGAAGTCCTCGCGGTAGTCGATCAGGTCGTCGCCGCGGAAGTCGACATTGCCCAGGGCGTCGTAGGCGGCGTAGTTGGACTGCAGGTCACCGACCTTGCCGCTGCTGCTGGCGATTACGCTTTCCAGGAAGCCGCGGTCAGCCGAATAGGCCTTGTCAACGCGGATCAGGCCCCGCGCCAGGCGCTCCTCGCGGGCATTGCCGCGGGCATCCACGTCCAGCAGCCGCCAGTAATACTCGCGGTTGTCGGCCTTGCGGATCTCGGTGAGAAAGCCCAGCGCATTGTAGTGATTGAAGGTGGCCAGGCCGCTGGGGTAGGTGATCTTGTGCGGCCGGCTCTGGCTGTCGTAGCTGGTGTCGGTGACGTAACTCTGGCCGTCAATCAGCTGGGTTTCACGCACCGGTCGGCTCTGGCTGTCGTAGACATAGCTGGCGCGATAGCCGTGGGCGCCGTGCACCTCGTGCAGTCGGCCGATGCCATTGGTCGCGATATCGTATAGCCACTGCGCGGTCTGCGGATTGCTGTCGTCGCCGGCACAGTCGGCCAGTGCCTGGGTTGGCAGGCTGCCGCGGTAATCGTCGATGCGCTTGACCATGCGACCCAGCGCGTCGTAGGCCGCGCAGCTGTGGCTGCCGTTGGCATCGGTCTGCGCCACCTGCTCGCCAAAGGCGTTGTAGAAGTACTGCCAGTAGCCTTTGTCGGGATCGTTGACCGCGATCTTCTGACCGCGCTGGTCGTAGCTGATGGTGCTGGTGATACCCGCGGTCACGTCAGTCACCGCCGTCAGCTTGCCATGACCGTCGTATTGATACTGGACCCGGTTGCCGTCGTCGTCTTCCACCGCGCGGCGCTTGCCATCGGCGTAGAAGCGCTCGGTCTTGACCTGGCCCAGTTCATTGGTGACGCGCCTCTCCAGTGCGCTGTAGTCGGTCGCCGTCAGTTTGCCCTGGCTGTTGACGATGCGGGTCGGTCGCTGCAGGGCATCGCGCTGGGCGGTGGTGGTCCAATAGACAGTGCCGGCACCCTGGAAGTAGGGTTCGGAAACCCGCGCTGCCTGGCCATTGGCGTCGTACTCGGTGGTGGTCACCACGGTGCGCCCGAACAAGTCGCTGTGCTGGCGCTCGAATACTGCGCCGCTGCTGTCGTAGAACTCACGCTGCCAAACGCCGTTCTGGTCGCTGCGCTCGATGAAGTAGACGGCGTCGAAACTCGCCGCGTTGGCCGGGTCGGTGACGTCGCCGCTGTATTGCACGCCGCTGGGCGACTGAAAGTCAGGGAAGCGAATGGCCGTGTGGCTAAAGCGCCCATCCGGGTGGTACACCGCCGTTTCGCGGCCAAAGCTGTCGTACTCGAGGCGAGTGACCAGGCCGTTGGGGTCGGTAACACGGGTTTGCAGTCCCAGCAGTGGGTCGTAGAGGTAGCGGCTGCGATGGCCGAGGGCATTGGTCTGTTCGACCGCGTAGCGGCCCAGGCTGTCGTAGACCGTGCTGGTAGTGCGTGCGGTGCCGCTTGCGCCGAAGCGACTCACGGTTGCCACCAGTCCTTGCGAGTTATAGCTGTAGCTGGTGGTCAGTCGCAGTGAGGCGTTGTCGGGTTCGATGATCTCCTCTTTCAGGTAGCCGGTGTCGGGGTAGTAATTCCAGGCCGAGCGCCGGGTGGTGGAGCTGCGCCCGGTGCCGCCGCTGTATACCTGGGTTTCGGTGATGCGGCCCAGTAGCCACTGGTCGTAATTGTCGGCGTCGTAGCGGCTATCGGTTTCGGTGAAATAGCGGCTGCCGTCGGCGCCGTAGAGGGTGACCTTCATCCACTCGATATTGCCGGCAGCGTCGCCGGTAAAGGAGAAGGTGCGATCGACGTCGGGCCGCTGTTCGGTGACCTTGCGGTAGATCAGCCCGCCGTCCAGCTCGTAGCGGTCCTCGGTGGTCTGGGTCAGGTAGTTGTAGTAGATGCGGTCATCGGAGTTGGCGCGATAGCGCAGGCGATAATCGTTGTTCACCTCGGTGACCAGCTGGCCGCCCGCGTACTTGCGCCCGCGCAACAGCAGCCCCTGCTGGCGGCTCTGCCAGTCGTGGCTGTACTCGTTGACGGTGGTGGTGCCGGTACTCTCGACGCTGGTGATGCGGGCAAAGCCGAGGCGGCCGCGACCGCGGCTGTGAGTGACCAGGTTCTCGTACTGGTAGCTGACGCGCTTGCCCAGGGCCTTGCTGTCGGTGTCCACCGCTTTGATTACGGTCAGCGGCGCCACCACAGTGCGCAGCGGGTGGCTGTGGGCGGCGCCCGGCGTGTACAGCGTGGGATCGCTGAGCAGGCCGTATTGAAACGCCGTGCGGTGGCCGAAGCCGTTGGTGACCGCGGTGAGGTAGCCGGGGCGGTCGCCGCTGCCGCGGTACAGTTTTTGCCACGTATTGCTGTAGCGGGCAAACACGTCGGTGAAACCGTCGTTGTCGATATCGAAAATGGCGTAGCGACCGCCGTGATTAGCCTGGCTGCGCCAGCCGGTGTCGATGGTATCGAAGGTGCCGGCGTCATTCGCGCGAAACACATACCAGCGGCCGTTATTGGGGAAGATCAGGTCGGTCCTGCCGTCGCCGTCGTAATCGATGGTTTGGGTGTGGGGGTAGGGGTGATTGTAGGGCGCCGCCAGCACAGGGCTGCCCAGCGCTTTGCCGTTGTTGATGCGAATATACCAGCGGTGGTTGTAGGCCAGCACCAGATCGGTGAGGCCGTCGCCATTGACGTCGGCCACCTGCGGGTTGGTGTCGTAGCCGGCGTTGCCGGCACCGACGTGGATCAGGCTGAAGCTGCCATCGGGCATGCGCTTGATCAGGTACCAGGCATGGCCGCGCGGGGCGAGCATCTCGTAGGCGCCGTCGCCCTCGAGATCGAAGGGAAACGTCAAGCCGGAATAGTCGTGGGTGATATTGGTGTTGACCGGGGCGCTAAAGCTGCCCTTCTGGTTGTAGTAAACCTGCCAGCGGTAGTTGAAGGCCATCATCAGGTCCTGCAGACCGTCGCCGTCCACATCCAATACCTTGGGAGTATTCTGCCAGCCGTGGGAGCTGGCGTTGGTTTTGGTAAAGGAAAACGAGGTGCCGCCTTCGTACTTCATCACGTACATGTCATTGGAGCGGGGAATGATCAGCTCCTGACTGCCGTCGCCATCGAAGTCGATCACTCGGGCGTACTGGTACCAGTCGGTATTGACGCCGGTGTTGATGGCTTCGTCGAAGCCCGAGCCGTTGTTCAACCGCGCCCACCAGCGCTCGGAATAGGGCAGCAGCAGGTCCATGAGGCCGTCGCCGTTGAGGTCCAGCACGGTGGTGCCGACGACACCGTTGTTGCTGAAACTGGTCAGTTCCTCGCGGTCGAAGTCCGATTGCGCGGTGCTCCATTCGAAGGTGGTGGGCT
>JBFHRT010000083.1:0-7756 GCA_041591575.1 Spongiibacteraceae bacterium | reverse complement strand
GTCCGGCGCGCAAAACGCCGCGCAGCATAGTCTCGCCGGCAACAGACGCGTATACGCAAATACCCCTATGCGGTGAGGCCGGGGGACTGGAGGCGAGAAAGGCGGACGACAGGAGGGCGCAGGGGCGACTTCTAATCCAGCCCCGTCGAGATCGACCTACCCCAACAGGCGTGAGGAGGCACAAAAAAGCCCGGCACAAGACCGGGCTTTTTGCTTATATGGCGGAGAGGGAGGGATTGTATCGTTACAGCCTTACGGCTGTAACGACCCTGCGGGCTCAGAGTGGCCCGCGAGCATAGCGAGTGCTTTGGCCATCGCCGCTACGCGGCTCGTTCCAAATCGCTCTGCGATTTGTCGAACCGGCGAGACTCCTCACCCGCCCTGAAACCATAAAAAAACCCCCGGCCTTTCGACCAGGGGCTTTTTATTTATGGCGGAGAGGGAGGGATTCGAACCCTCGATCCAGTTTCCCAGATATACCCTTAGCAGGGGCACGCCTTCAGCCACTCGGCCACCTCTCCGGGGATTTACTGCAATGTCTGCGGCGCCTCGTAAAAGGCACCGATGTGGGACTGGTGAAAAATCACCGTAAATTCCCGTCACAGTGAGCGCGCAATCAATGCGCCTCTGTGTTGCTTTCTTTTATTAGCTATTTTCTGCTCGGATATCTTCTGGCTGCCCACCGCCATCGGCGAGAGTAGCAAAAGGCTCCAAGTGCATCAGTACTTCGACAATATCGCCGCAGCCTTAAAACAAAGGCCTTTTACTGATGAATTCCGCTGCCTCAAGGCATCAACGAAACGCGCGGCATGATACCACATTGAGAGAATAAACAAAGTCCCTGTCGGCGATTTTGCTTATTCTTCCGGCTCAGACTTTTCCTTCTGAATCCGTTCGTAAATTTCTTCACGATGGACGGCGACATCTTTGGGCGCATTAACGCCCAACCGTACCTGATTGCCCTTCACACCCAGCACGGTGATCGAGATGTCATCGCCGATCATGAGGGTCTCTCCAATACGGCGAGTGAGTATTAACATTACAACGTCTCCAAGAGTATTCGGCGCCTGACTTCCTGACCGTGTTTCTCCTCCCTGAGATCAGCCTGCTATAATTATAGATTAAGTGGCCCTGATCATGCTTCCTCAGGGGGCTTTTCCAGCTCAAAGCCCGAATGGAGTGCCCTGACGGCCAGCTCCAGGTACTTCTCGTCCACCACTACAGAAATCTTGATCTCTGAGGTGGTAATCAACTGTATGTTGATCCCCTCCTCGGCAAGGATTTTGAACATCTTGCTGGCAATGCCCGCATGGGACCGCATACCGACACCCACCAGCGATACTTTCACTATCTTAGCGTCGGTTTTAACTTCTTTCGCACCCAGTTCTTCGGCAACTTTTCGCACTATCGCCTCTGCGCGCGCCAGATCGTTGCGGTGCACGGTAAAGGTGATGTCGGTGGTCTTGTCGTCGGCGACGTTCTGCACGATAACGTCGACCTCGATATTGGCCTCGCCCACCGGCCCCAACACCTGATAGGCAACTCCCGGGGTATCTGGCACACCGGCTACAGTGATCTTGGCCTCATCGCGGTTGAAGGCGATACCAGCAATGGAGGGATTTTCCATCTTGTCTTGCTCCTCTAAACTGATGAGGGTTCCCGGCCCGTCCTGAAAGCTGTGCAACACCCGCAGCGGCACATTGTATTTTCCGGCAAACTCGACCGAGCGAATCTGCAGCACCTTGGAGCCCAGGCTGGCCATTTCCAGCATCTCCTCAAAGGTGATGTGGTCCAGCCGCCGCGCATTGTCCACCACCCGCGGATCGGTGGTGTAGACGCCATCGACATCGGTGTAAATCTGGCACTCGTCGGCCTTCAGCGCCGCAGCCAGCGCCACCGCGGTGGTGTCGGAACCGCCCCGCCCCAGGGTGGTGATGTTGCCGTTGTCGTCCACCCCCTGGAAACCGGCGACCACCACCACATTGCCGGCATCGAGGTCGGCGCGGATATGCTGGTCATCAATTTCCTTGATACGCGCCTTGGTGTGCGCCTCATCGGTGAGGATACGCACCTGCGTGCCGGTGTAGGAGCGCGCGCCGCAGCCGCGCTCGTGCAGGGCCATGCACAACAGCGAGATGGTGACCTGTTCGCCGGTGGATACCAGCACATCCATTTCCCGCGGTGTCGGGTTGTCGCTGATGGCACCGGCCAGGCCGATCAGGCGGTTGGTCTCACCACTCATGGCCGATACCACCACCACCACGTCGTGACCCTGTTCGCGGAAGCGCACAACCTTGTCGGCTACGGCCTGGATGCGCTCCACCGTGCCAACCGAGGTTCCACCAAATTTTTGAACAATTAGGCTCATGTCCGTACTACTTCATTGGGCGCAGTAAAAAGTGGCGCCATTGAATATCAAAATTTACCACTCAATACAATCGACTTAATCAATTGCCATCGAATTCAGTGGCCGCTGACATAGGCCTCGGCAGTGGCCAGCGCCGCCGGCACTGCCGCCAGGTCACTGCCGCCGCCCTGGGCCATATCCGGGCGACCGCCGCCCTTGCCGCCCACGGCCGCCGCAGCCAGCTTCATCAGCTCACCCGCTTTGAAACGGCCGGTCAGGTCCTTGGTGACACCGGCCGCCAGGGCCACTTTGTCACCCTCTACCGCTGCCAGCAGAATCACGCCCGAGCCCAGCTTGTTCTTGAGCTGGTCCATGGTGTCGCGCAGCGCCTTGGCGTCGACACCGTCCAGGGCCTTGGCCAACACCTTGACCCCGCCGATGTCTTTGGCCTCGCTCACCAGGTCGCTACCGGAGGAGCTGGCCAGCTTGGCCTTGAGCTGAGAGACCTCTTTTTCCAGCTGGCGGTGGCTGCCCAGCAGCTGCTCCAGCTTTTTCTGCAGGTTGCCGCGGTTGGTCTTGAGAGCGGCCATCACCTGCTGCAGGGTTTCGTCGGCCGCATCGAAGGCATCCAGCGCAGCGTCACCGGTCACCGCCTCAATGCGGCGCACACCCGCGGCAATGCCCGACTCGGAGACAATGCGCATCAGGCCGATATCGCCGGTGCGTTGGACGTGGGTACCGCCGCAGAGTTCCACAGAAAAATCGCCGCCCATGCTCAGCACCCGCACGCTGTCGCCGTACTTCTCGCCAAACAGCATCATGGCGCCGCGCTGCTGGGCGCTGTCGATATCCATCTCCTGGGTCTCGACCGCGGTGTTGAGGCGGATCTGCTCATTGACCAGGCGCTCGATTTCGCGCAATTGCTCGGGACTAACGGCCTCAAAGTGGGAGAAGTCGAAACGCAGGCGCTCGGCATCCACCAGCGAGCCCTTCTGGGTCACGTGCTCACCGAGCACCTGGCGCAGTGCGGCATGCAACAGGTGGGTTGCCGAGTGGTTGAGCGCGGTGGCGCGGCGGATGCCGGGCTCGACGCTGGGTTCAACGCGGTCGCCGCAACGCAGGCTGCCGCGCACCAGTACACCCTCGTGCAGATGGTTGTCGCTGTTCTTCTGGGTGTCGCGCACTTCAAAACGCAGATCAGCGCCAGCGATCACACCGCAGTCGCCCACCTGACCGCCGGACTCGGCGTAAAACGGCGTCTGATCCAGCACCACCACGCCCTTATCACCTTCGGCCAGCGCATCCACCGGCTCACCATCTTTAAACAGAGCCACCACGGTGGCAGTGTCGACCAGGCGCTCGTAGCCGGTAAAGGTGGTGGCGCCGTCGATCTGCAACTCCTCACCCAATGAGGACTTGAAGCTGCTGGCGGAGCGGGCGCGCTCGCGCTGGGCTTCCATGGCGCGCTCGAAACCATCCAGATCCAGACTGAGACCCTGCTCGCGGGCGATATCGGCAGTCAGGTCCACCGGGAAACCGTAGGTGTCGTAGAGGCGGAACACGGTGTCGCCGGGGATCTGTTTGCCGTCCAGGCCGGCCAGATCCTGCTCGAGAATACGCATGCCCTGATCCAGGGTCTTGGCGAACTGTTCCTCTTCCTGCAGCAGCACGCGCTCGATCTGCGCCTGCAACTTGCGCAGCTCGGGATAGGCCTCGCCCATCACCGCGGCCAGCGCCGCCACCAGCTTGTGGAAGAAAGGATCGCTGGCACCCAGCTTGTTGCCGTGGCGGGCAGCGCGGCGGATGATGCGGCGCAGCACATAGCCGCGGCCCTCGTTGGAGGGCATCACGCCGTCGGCGATCAGGAAGGAACAGGAACGGATATGGTCGGCGATAACGCGCAGCGACTTGTGCTCCAGGTCCTCGACGCCCAGCAGCTCGGCAGCGGCGCCGATCAGCTGCTGGAACAAATCGATTTCGTAGTTGCTGTGCACGCCCTGCAGTACCGCGGCGATGCGCTCCAGACCCATGCCGGTGTCGATGGAGGGGTTGGGCAGCGGATGCAGCTCACCCTCCTCGTCGCGGTTGAACTGCATGAACACCAGATTCCAGATCTCGATGTAGCGGTCGCCATCATCGTCGGGGCTGCCGGGCGGGCCGCCGGCTACGTCAGCGCCGTGGTCGTAGAAGATCTCAGAGCTGGGACCGCAGGGGCCGGTGTCGCCCATCTGCCAGAAATTGTCTTCGTCCAGCCGCGAGAAGCGCTCGGCGCTGACCCCCATCTCCTTGAGCCAGATGTCGGCAGCTTCATCATCGGAGACGTGTACAGTGACCCACAGCTTTTCCGGCGGCAGCCCCAGGGTGCCGGTCAGAAATTCCCAGGCGTACTGGATGGCTTCGCGCTTGAAGTAGTCACCGAAGCTGAAGTTGCCCAGCATCTCGAAAAAGGTGTGGTGGCGGGCGGTATAGCCAACGTTTTCCAGGTCATTGTGCTTGCCGCCGGCACGCACGCAGCGCTGGGAGCTGGTGGCACGGCTGTAGGGGCGCTGCTCGCGGCCAAGGAAGGCATCCTTGAATTGCACCATGCCGGCATTGGTGAACAGCAGGGTCGGGTCATTCGCAGGCACCAGCGAACTGCTGGCCACAATGGTGTGCCCTTTAGCCTCAAAGTACTGCAAAAAGGCATCGCGAATGGCGGCGCTATCCATGATTACTGTCTCACTCCAAACCCTGCGCAGGCACCAGCCCGCCGCAATTTACGGTCTCTATATAAACAGACGCCCACAGCGCAGCGCGGCTGTGGGCCCAAAAGATCAAGTATATCGAATCTGGCGGGGAATGTACCCTAAGTTACGCCCCAGGCTAGGGGCCGCCTGCGCTCAGCGCAGTTTTTCATCCGCCGTCAGCTGACGGGCTTCCGACTCCAGCATGACCGGGATGCCGTCGCGCACCGGATAGGCCAGGCCACTGGCACGGCAGATCAGCTCATCTTTCTCGGCATCGTATTCCAGCGGTGCCTTGCTCACCGGGCACACCAGAATTTCCAGTAACTTCTTGTCAATCATAAGATCTCAGTCTTCACTCTTGCGGCCTTCACTCGGCCGGCATGGGGCCAACCACCAAGGCGGGGTCCAGGCGCACGTTAAACCAGTTCATGCGCCAGTCGAGGTGTGGGCCGGTGGCCCGCCCGGTGGCGCCAATTTCAGCGATCAGCTCGCCCTGTGCGACATCCTGCCCCTCGCGCGCATGAATCTTGCTCAGGTGGATAAAGGTGGACGAAATACCCTGTCCGTGGTCTATCACCAGCGTGCCGCCGGAATAGAACATGCCCTCATGTACCAGGGTCACCTTGCCGGCTGCCGGCGCAACGACCGGGGCACCTACCGGCCCCGCCACATCAACCCCGTAGTGGGGTCGCCGCGGCTGGCCATTATAAACACGCTGACTGCCGAATACACCCGTGATTTTGCCCCGTGCCGGCCATACAAAGGGTGTGGCGAAATCCTGCCGCGCACTGACCGTCGCCCGGGCCGCACGCACCAGCTTCGCCTCGCTGCGGATGCGCTCCAGCACCGCCGCCGGCGGTGTCACCGTCTCCTGGGGTACGCCCTCAATACGCTGGATGTCGTACTGGCGCTGTGCCACCGACAGCTCGCGACTCTGGCACTGCTGCGCCCGGCAGATGCGCAACGTTGCGCTGGGTGAGGCGTCGCGACCGAAACCGAATACGAAAAGTCCGTTCTCCGCCACCGGCACCGCTTCGCCATCCAGCGTCAGTTCGGTGCCCGGAGGCGCGCTACCCCATATCATGCCCCCCTGGCTGAAACTGCCGTTCAGCTTCAGCGCCGGCTCCGCCGCTGCTGAGAGCGACAGAGAGATGACCATGGCAACAACAAAACACAGCAGACGGACCATACAAATACACCGGAAAATCAACGATTGGGATAATATAGTAACGTCTCGATCACAGCGGAGAAACCATCCATGGGGCGCTACCGTCCACCTCGCCAGCGCGGCTCAGCCTATATCACCCCAGAGGGTGAACGCCGCCTGCGCGAAGAGCTGCGACAGCTGTGGAAGGTCGAACGCCCACAGGTCACCAGCGTGGTGCACGAGGCTGCCAAGAACGGCGACCGCTCGGAAAACGGCGACTATATCTACGGCAAGCGCCGGCTGCGTGAGATCGACAGTCGCGTGCGCTTCCTCACCAAGCGACTGGACGAACTCACCGTGGTGGATCGCCCACCCAGCGATACCTCGCGGGTGTATTTCGGCGCATGGGTGGAGCTGGAAGACGAAGACGGTGAAAGCGCGCAGTACCGCATTGTCGGCCCCGACGAGTTTGATCTCAGCCAGCGCCGCCTGTCGATGGATTCACCGTTGGCGCGGGCGCTGCTGGGCAAGCGGGTGGATGACGAGGTTTCGGTAGAAACACCCGGCGGCGAGCGCGAGTACTATATAGTAACGATACGTTACGACTGAGCGTCGCCACGGAGAGGGCTCCATGCCAGGCACCCGCCTGCTCGCAGTTGTTGTCGCCATCGCCGCCCTTGTCGGCGCCGGCTGGCTGCTGATGCCCCAGGCCTACTTGCGCTGGCTGCTGCCACCGCTGACCGAGGCGCCGCAGCAGCTTCCCGGGCTTGCTGCCGACAGCAGCGGCCCGCTGCGCTTCCCCTCGACTTCGCCCTACGGCCTCGACGTGATTCTCAACGATCCGGCCAGTGCCCCCTCCACCGGAGGTCGCGGCGTGCTACTGCTGCCACGCGGGGCCAGCGCCGCCGCTCCGGTGCCGGCAATGGTACTGCTGCACGACAGCGACGGCATTGCTGACGGCCGCGAACACGACCATGCTGCATGGCTGCAAACGCGGAACATTGCCGCCCTGGTCGTGAACTACCACCGGCCGCGAGGTATCCGCAGCGATTTCAATTACCTGCTGCGCAGCCTGGCCGTCACCGAGTTCGACGCCCTCAGCGATGCCTTTCACGCGCTGGCGCTGCTGCGCACCCATCCCGCCATAGACACTTCGCGCATCGGCATTATCGGTTTCGGCGAGGGCGGCGTTGCCGCGCGCTTTGCCATGGATGCGCGCATCGCCCGCGCCTTTCTTGGCGACAGCCCCGGCTTCCGCCTGCATGTAGACGCCTACGGCCCCTGCTACCAAAACCTGCAGACAACCGCGATCACCGGCGCGCCACTGCTTACCCTGCGCGGAGACCGCGACGCCAGCAACGAACTGCCAGCCTGCTCCAAGCGCGAAGCCGAGCTGCGTGCGCTGGGCGCCAGCGTCGAGAGCCGGATATTCAAGGGCGCTGCACACGCCTGGGACATCAGCGCACCGCGCACCGAAGACAGCGACGCGCCCTATATAGCGGGCTGCGAATTGCGCTACGACGCCAGCGGCCACCC
>JBFHRT010000082.1:0-7809 GCA_041591575.1 Spongiibacteraceae bacterium | reverse complement strand
TCGATCAAGGGCAGGCTGGGCAGCGACTTGCCGACGATGCGGTAGCCGAAGCCCGCGGGCAGATGCTGCTTGAGACGCGCGATATTGGCGTTCAGTCGCGCGCGGTCGACCACCAGGGTGGGGCGGTAGAGTCCGGCCTCGCGCAGCGCCGACTGCAGGCGCGAGAAATAGTTGCTGTGGGCACCGCCGTTATCGCCCGGCCGCAGCCAGGGCGCAGACAGTGCCGCCGCGCCGGCGGCACCGCCCAGCAGCAGCTTGCGGCGCGACAGGCGCGCGGGCTGGTCAGCCATGGCCAAAGACCTTTTTCAGGTGATCGTTGAGCATCTTGCCCTCGGGGTCCAGTTCGCGGCGCACTGCCTGGAAATCGGCCCAGCGCGGGTAGCGGGTCGCCAGTTCCTTCTCGCCCAGGGTGTGCAGTTTGCCCCAGTGCGGGCGGCCGGCATGGGGCTGGTAGAGGCGCTCGATGTCGGCAAAGAAGGCGCGGTAGTCCTCCTCGAAGTAGCGGTGTACCGCCAGCGAGGCGCTGGCGCGCTTATAAAAGGGGCTCAGCCAGGCGTCGTCCTCGCGCACTACCCGCACTTCCATCGGGAAAAACACCTCGGGGTGGTGCTTTTCCACCCGCTCGCGCACTTGTTTGAGCACCTCGACGATGCTTTCCTGGGGCAGGTGGTACTCCATCTCGTTGAAGCGCACCGCGCGGTCGGAGGGGTAGATATTCCACCACCAGTCGACGTTTTCCTCGGGCTCCATTTCGCCGCCCAGGGTGGTGATGGCCTTGCGCCGCATCCACGGCCACCAGGACGCGTAGTCGCGCGCCGCCTTGAGCTGCTGCACGGCGTCGTTGTCGCGATCCTCGCCGCGCGGACTCAGCGGCTCGTCGGTTTCGTCAGTGGTGATCACCAGCGCATTGTCGCTGTGGGGGATGAAGTACATCTCGAAATTGCGGTGCGCCGCCGCCAGCTGGTGAAACTGCTCCAGCACTTCCTCCAGCGGCTGCATCCAGGTGCGACGCTTGAGCTTGTAGGGGGTGGTGTTGCGCAGGGTGTAGCCGGTGATCACCCCCAGGCTGCCCACCGACACGCGGGCGGCATCGAAGATTTCAGGGTTCTGCTGGCGGCTGCAGTCGAGCACATCGCCGCGCGGCGTCACCAGTCGCAGGCTCTCCACGTAGCTGTGCATGGCACCGAAATGCAGGCCGGTGCCGTGGGTACCGGTCGACAGCGCCCCGGCCACGGTCTGCTCGTCGATATCCGGCAGGTTGGGCATGGCCTGGCCGAGCTCGTGCAGGGGCTTGCCCAGCTGGCTGAGCCGGGCGCCGGCGCCGACGTGGGCCAGCCCCTCGCCGGCTACCGTCACCTGATTGAAGTGACGGGTGGAGACAATTGTGCCGTCGGTGGGCACCAGCGGGCTGAAACTGTGGCCGGAACCCACCGGGCGGATGGGGCCGGCTGCGGTTTTCAGCAGCTCGGCCAGTTCCGCCTCGGACTTGGGCGCGATGCGCGCCGCCGGCTGCGAGCGCTGGGAGCCCGACCAGTTCTGCCAGGGAATGCGGCGGCGCGGTGCGCCGCCGGTAGTGGCGGCGCTGGCGCTGACGGGGCTGATGGTGCCCGCCAGCAGCGCCGCGGCCAGTGCAGACTGGGTGAATTGACGGCGACTGATGCTCACGACTTGCCCGCCATAAACTCGATCAGTGCGGTGAATTCCTCTTCGCCGCAGTCCATGCACATGCCCAGCGGTGGCATGCCCTTGAAGCCATTGATGGTGTTGTCCAGTAAGGTGTCCATGCCCTTGTCCAGGCGCGGCTGCCAGTCGGCGCTGCCGGTGCGCGGGGCGCCGCCGGCGCCGGTGCCGTGGCAGGCGAAACAGCTCTGCTGGTACAGCGCGGCCAATGCTGGATCTGCCGGTTGCACTTTTGCCGGGTTCACGGTGGCGGGTTTGGCAGCGGCGGCCTTGGGCGCCTCGCTCGCCGCGCCGGGCTCCTTGCCACCGCAGGCGGCCAGCAGCAGCGCTGCGCTCAGGGTCGCGGCTTTGAAAATCATCGGTGTTGTCGGCATGGTTGAAGGTCTCCCTGTCTACGGATAGACCCGCCCGCTTCTGTCGCGGCGAGCCCTTGCAGGCTGTCGGGCGTCCCCCGGCCCGCGTCCGTTACGGTCATGGTGGTTTGGATAATATGAGCAGTGCTCACATTTTGCAATAGGTGAGTATTTCTCATATTCTTGGGTCGCTGGACTTGCGGCCAGCCCCGACAACTCTAATGCAATGCAGCCCCTTTGCGGGGCCTTTCTGGAGAGAAAAGCATGAGCGGTTTCCGAAATTCGGCGGTGGGGTCCCTCGCCCTGCTGCTCATGGCCGGCGCAGTACAGGCCCAGTCCGGCGGCGCGCGGGTGATTGAAGAAGTGATCATCACCGCCCAGAAGACCGAGCAGAGCATTCAGGACGTGCCCATTTCGGTGACCGCCGTCGACGGTGACTTCATGCAGGAGGCGGGCATCGGCGACCTCAAGGAGCTGTCGGTGTACGTGCCCAATGTGCGAATCGATGCCAACGACCCCGGCTCGCCGCAGATCTTCGTGCGCGGCTTCGGCACCAACACCTTCAACCCCAGCTTCGAGAGCTCGGTGGGGCTGGTGCAGGACGAGCTGTTCTTCGGTCGCGCCGCCTACTTCACCGAGGCTATGTTCGATATCGGCCGCATCGAGGTGCTGCGCGGCGCCCAGGGCACCCTGTTTGGCAAGAACACCGTGTCCGGGGTGTTCAACGTGTTCAGCCGCCCGGTCACCGACGAATTTGCCGCCAATGCCGAACTGCGCGGCGGCGAGCACGGCGAGCAGCGCATTGAAGTCGGCGCCGGCGGCATGCTCACCGACTGGTTCGGGCTGCGGGTGTCGGCGCTGGATTTCCAGCGCGACGGCGAACTGCGCAACAGCTTTATCCAGCGCGATGAGGAAAACCCCGATCAGGACGCCCAGCGCCTGAAGCTGCGATTTGTTCCCTCCGATGCCATGGAGATCGAGCTGGTGGCGGTGGAATCTGACACTGCCATCAACTACTGGCCCAAGCAGCTGAAAAACCTCGACGCCGACACCCGCGACTACCTGGACGACTTCGACCCCAATATCGAGGACGACCCCGAGGACTTCAATACCAGCTTTAACCGCCCCGGCGTGCTGGAGAAGGGCTCCACCAGCTATATCGGCAAGCTCACCTACGATTTCGGCCCGGTGGGCGCGCTGGACAACCTGCAGACGGTGCTGGTGGTGGGCGACACCGAGCTGTTCGTGGAGCAGGACCAGGATCTGGACGTATCGCCGGCGGACCTGCTGACCCTGTTCAACCGCGAGGACTATCAGCAGCAGACCGTCGAGTGGCGCTTCACCGGCGACGCCGAGAGCCTGTTCGGCCTCGGCAGCGGCCTGCAGTTCGTCGCCGGCGCCTTCTACTTCGACTCCGATTACGAACTCGACGCCGCGGTGCAGGTGGGCGAGGACATCGACAGCTGGCTGCTGACCAACGACGCCGCCCAGCTGGCCGGTGACGACGCGCCACTGCTGCCGGGGCTGGCGCTGCTGGCCCAGACCACCGAGAACGATCGCTACAGCTTCCGCTACCGCCAGAACACCGAATCGCTGGCGCTGTTCGGCCAGCTCAGCCTCAATCTCGGCGAGCACTGGGTGATTACCCCGGGCCTGCGCTACAACCGCGAGACCAAGACCGTCGACACCGCCGGCACCGCCAGCTGCGCCAACAGCAACCCGCTGATTCCGCCGCTGAGCTGCGTCACCCCCTTCCTGCTGGGCTCCCAGGACTACGACCACCGCGGCCTGGAGCGCGACAAGAAAGACCTGTCGCCCAAGCTGTCGGTGCTGTACTACCTCAATGACGAGGTCAACGTGTTTGCCACCTGGAGCAAGGGTTTCAAGAGCGGCGGCTTCAATTCCATCTCCTTCACCGGCGAGGACCTGGAGTACGACGACGAGAACGCCCGCAGCCTGGAACTGGGCATGAAGGGCCGCTTCTTCGACCGCACCCTGAGCCTCAACGCCACCGTCTACCGCACCGAGTTCGACAAGCTGCAGGTGCTGGCCTTCAACGGCGTGTTCTTCGACGTCAGCAACGCCGCCACCGCCATCTCCGAGGGCCTGGAAGTGGACTGGCAGTGGCTCACCCCCTGGGAGCCGCTGAGTATTTCCGGCTCGCTGGGCCTGCTCGATGCCTATTACGAGGACTACAGCGCTGCGCCGGCGCCGGTCAGCCAGGGCATCGACCAGCGCCAGGACCTGTCCGGTGAGCGCATCGCCTTCGCCCCCGAGCAGAGTGCGACGCTGACCCCGACCCTGAGCTTCGCGCTGTTCGACGCCCTGCGCCTGACCACCAGCGTCGATGTGATCCACCAGGGCGAGCAGTACACCGACACCGACCTGGACGAGAACAGCCGGGTGCCGGCCAACACCAAGTTCAACCTGCGCCTGAGCCTGGGCGGCATCGACGAGGTGTGGAATGTCACCGTCGGCGTCAAGAACGCCACCGACAAGCGCACCCAGAACCAGGTGATCGATTCGGTGCTGTTCCCCGGCACCTACTACGCCCAGCAGAACCCGGGCCGCCAGGCCTACGCGGCGCTGCGCATCAACTGGTAGCGCGCGCCGCCAGCGCTGCACCATTACGCCGTGGCTGCGCCACAAGGGCGCAGCCGCGATGCCAGGTGCTCGCCGGCTTCTCTGAATATCATTCGTGTTTTCAATCGGTTAGTTCGCAGCGCAAGCATTTGGCCCGCGATCTGCATTAACTCCGGTGCAGCACAGGGAGGTGCTGTCATGTCCCGGTCAACTGGCAGCAGTAGGCTGTCACTGACCCGCGGCGGCGACTTATCGCAAACACGGAGAAAACAACATGGCGGCAAACGGCGAGGACACTTCACGCACCCGGCAGCTACTGGCGGGAAAACACATTCTGCTCACCGGCACCACCGGCTTCGTCGGCAAACTGGTGCTGGAAAAACTGCTGCGGCAGACGCCCGAGGTCGGCGGCGTTTACCTGCTGATCCGCGGCGACGCACGCGCTCGCTTCCAGGCCGAGATCGCCGCATCGTCGGTATTCGAGTCGCTCAAGCGCAGCGAGCCCGAGCGCTTTGGCGCACTGTGCAGCAGCCGCGTTCACTGCATTGCCGGCGAGATCACCGAACCGCGCTTCGGACTCTCGCGCCGCGAATTTCGCGCCCTGGCCGAGCGCATCGATGCCATCGTCAACTGCGCCGCCAGCGTCAATTTCCGCGAGGAGCTGGACCGCGCGCTGACCATCAATACCCTCAGCCTGCAGTACCTGGCCGAGCTGGCCGAGGCCGCCGGCAACGTGCCGGTGGTGCAGGTCTCCACCTGTTACGTCAATGGCTTTAACCGCGGCGACATGCGCGAGCAGGTGGTGGCGCCGGCGCGTGCCCAGCTGCCGCGCCATCGCGACGGCTACTACGAGGTGGGGCCGCTGATCGCCGCGCTGCAGGACAAGATCGAGGCGCTGCGCGAGCGCTACCGCGGCCGCGAACTGAAAGTACAGCTGGTGGCACTGGGCGCGCGCGAGGCCAGCGCCCACGGCTGGAATGACAGCTACACCTTCACCAAATGGCTGGGCGAGCAGCTACTGCTGAAGGCACAGCGCGGCTATCCGCTCACCATCCTGCGGCCGGCCATTGTCGAGAGTGCGCTGCGCGATCCGGCGCCGGGCTGGATCGAGGGCGTCAAGGTGGCCGACGCCATCCTGCTGGCTTACGCCCGCGAGAAAGTGCAGTTTTTCCCGGGCCGGCGCAGCGGTGTCATCGATGTGATTCCCGCCGATCTGGTGGCCAACAGCATTGTGCTGTCGCTGGCCGAGCAGTTTCTCGAACCCGGCGAGCAGCGCATCTACCAGTGCTGCAGTGGCGCGCGCAATCCGCTGACGGTGGGCGAGTTTATCGACCACCTGGTGAGCGAGGCGCGGCAGAATCACGGTGCCTACACGCGGCTGTTTGCACGGCGGCCGCGGCGGCCGCTGGTGGCGGTGGACCGGCGCCTGTTCGCGGTGGTGGCGCTGTGCCTGCGCGGCCTGCTGGGCGCAGTGGAGCGGCTGCTGGCCGGCGTCGGCCTGCGCCGCCGGCTGAAACTGCGGCGCAATCTCAATACCGGCATCGAGCTGTCCGCCATCTTCGCCTTTTACTCCAACCCCCAGTATGTGTTCCACAGCGAGCAGCTGCTGGCGCTGGCCGAGCGCATGGGCCCGGCGGACCGCGAACTGTACCCGGTGGATGCCGCCGCCATCGACTGGTCCAACTACCTGCGCAAGGTGCACATGGCCGGCCTCGACCGCTACGCACTGCAAACCCGCAAGGCCGCGCCGGTGGCCGCCAGTTCCTCCACCGGGGCCGTGGCCGCAGCGGCCAGCTGAGCCCTCCCCCTGCCGCGCCCGCGCAACTGCGGGCGCGTTCTCAAAAAAATTTCTGCCGCTGTCGAAAATCGCGCTTCCCGGGCGACTATCTGGTAAACATGCCCGATAGCCAACCAGCGGAGACGCCGATGAAATACCTGTGCCTGGTCTACAGTGACGAAGACACGCTGCACAGCCTGCCCGACAGCCCCGAAGACAGCGAGTGCCTGGCCTACGCCGAGCAGGTCGCCAGCAGCGGCCGCATGCTGGCCGCCGAGGCGCTGCAGCCGGTGGCCACTGCCACCACAGTGCGGGTGCGCCGCGGTGATGTGTCCATTACCGACGGCCCCTTTGCCGAAACCAAGGAGCAGCTGGCCGGTTTCTATCTGATCGAGGCCCGCGACCTCAACGAGGCCATTGGCGTGGCGGCGGGCATTCCGGCGGCGCGGGTGGGCAGTGTGGAAGTGCGGCCGATTCGCGAACTCGAGGTGTAAAAAAATTTTGTCGCGGCTGTCGATTCAGCGCCGCAGTGTTCGATTAGGGAATAACACAAGCAACAACAGGAGTGTTCAACATGCGTGTAATGATGATTCGCAAGGCCGACGCCGACACCGAAGCCGGCGTCATGCCCAGTGAGGAACTGCTGGCCGCCATGCAGGCCTACAACGAGGAACTGCACAAGGCCGGGGTGCTGGTGGCTGGCGAGGGCCTCAAGCCCAGCAGCCAGGCGGCGCGGGTCAGCTTTGCCGGCGGCGTGCCCACCGTGACCGATGGCCCCTTCGCCGAGACCAAGGAACTGATCGCCGGTTTCACCATCATCGAGGTGGACAGCATGGCTGAGGCCATCGACTGGGCCAGGCGCTGGCCGGCGCTGGACGGACATGGCGCGGCGCAGCTGGAACTGCGGCCGATTTTCGGCATGGAAGACTTTGAGCCCTGCGAGGCGCTGGAGCGCGAGGCACAGCTGCGCGCCGAATTGGACAACAGCTAGGTAGCGCGGCCCCAGCAGTATAGAGAAGCCCTAAGCACAACAAGGAGTGTCAACGTGAAGTGTAACCCCTACCTCAATTTCGACGGCAACTGCGCCGAGGCCTTTGCCTTTTACGCCAGCGTGCTGGGCGCGGAGCCGGCCGAGATCCTGCGCATCGGCGAATCGCCGATGGCCGAGCAGATGCCGGCGGAGCTGCATCAGCGGGTGATGCACGCCTGCCTGACAGCGGGTGAGCTGGTGTTGATGGGCGCCGACTGCCAGCCCGGCAATTACCAGCGGCCCCTGGGTATCAGCGTGGCCCTGCACGTGGATGAGCCCGCCGACGCCGAGCGCCTGTTCGCGGCACTGGCCGAGGGCGGCGAAGTGCAGATGCCGCTGCAGCCCACCTTCTGGGCGCGGGCCTTCGGCAGCCTCAGCGACCGCTT
>JBFHRT010000081.1:0-7854 GCA_041591575.1 Spongiibacteraceae bacterium | reverse complement strand
GCTGGATATCGACGTGATTGACGCTGACTTTCAGCACAACTTTGCTCTGGGGCAGCGCCAGCAGCTGGTGTGGGGGCTGGGCTACCGTCAGTTCAGCGACGACATCCGTCCCGGCCGTTTCGGGCTGATCCGCTTCGCGCCACAGCGCGACCGTTTCGCCCTGGCCAGCGCTTTTGTGCAGAACGATATCAGCCTGCTGCCGCAGCGCCTCAATCTGCTGCTGGGCACCAAGCTGGAAGATCACGACTTCGGCCCGCTGGTACTGCAGCCCAATCTGCGCCTGCTGTTCACGCCTGCCGCAGACACGCGGTTGTGGGCGGCAATATCGAGGGCGGTGCGCCGCCCCAGCCGTGCCGAGCGCCACTCGTTTATTGACGTCGCGGTTGATCCGCTGTCGGCACCGCTACCGATACTATTGCAGATCCAGGGGCGCGAAAACTACGGCCACGAACGGCTGCTGGCCTATGAGGCGGGGCTGCGTCACCGCTTCAGCCCGGTGCTCGAGCTGGACCTAGCGCTGTTCTATAACGATTACAACGAGCTGCGCACCTTCGAACCCGAGGACCCGCAGCTGCAGTTGGCACCGGTGCCTCATCTGCTGGTGCCGCTGGCGGTGAGCAACGGCGCGGATGCCGTCAGCCGCGGCGGCGAACTGCTGCTGAAATGGCAATGGCAGCCTCGCTGGCAGCTGGAGCTGTCTTACGCCTACCTGGACCTGGATGTCGATCCCGACCCCGGCAGCGGCGACACCAGTGCCCGCGACCCGGAGGGCGAGAGCGCCCGCCACCGCGTCGTACTGCGCTCGCTGTGGCAGCTGCCCTGGCAGCTGGAGCTGGACGCCGCGCTGCGCCACGTGAGCAAACTGCCGACGCCGGCTATCGACCGTTACACCGAGCTGGATTTGCGCCTGGGCAAGCGCTTTGGCGACCAGCTGGAGCTGTCGCTGGTGGGGCAGAACCTGCTGGACGACCAGCACGAGGAGGCGGTGCTGGCGCTGGGAGCGCAGGCGCCGCGGGCCGGGATTGAGCGCGGGGCTTATCTGAAACTGACGCTGGAGTTTTGAGCGCTTGCAAGCGTGCGTTACGTGTATTGGTTTGAGGCAGTCATCGCGAGGAGCGCTTTCAGCCTTTAGCCGCGAGCATAGCGCGGCGGGACGCGGCGATCTCCATCAGCTCACTGCCAACCTGGCCGAGATTGCCGCATCGCCTTCGGCTTCTCGCAATGACGGGCAATAGCCGCGTAGGGTGCGCCGCAGTGCCATTAACTTAGCGAGGTAGGTCCGCATAAGCTTGCGTTGCGGACGTTTGCCGGAATGGCCACAGCACTCGCTACGCTCGCGGGCCACGCTGACGCTAAAAAGCGCTTATTCCGGCCTACAATGGGGATCGACGCCGCAATTGATACGACGAAAGTCGCACGGAGTGCCTTAAGTTAATGGCATTGGGGCGCGCCGTGCGCACCGATTTTCTGCGATGACGGCGTGGATCGTTTCGGCGATTCACTAACGTGCAAGGCAAGGCGAAACGGGATGTATCGTGAAGGCGGGGAATGGCGCCCGCTACGATTCATCCCCAAAGGTCCCCGGCGCCGCGGTCTTGGTCTCGCTCTGCCTGTCCAGCGCGCCCACATCCAGTACCGGCGAGGCGTCGATATGCTGGGCATCCATCATCTGCGCCACCCGCTGCAGCGAGCTGATGATCATGCTCTGCTCCCAGTTCTGCAGGTCGCTGAACTGGCGCACGAAGTTGGCCTGCAGCGGCGTCGGTGCGTCTTTGAGCACATCCAGGCCGGCGTCGGTGAGGTGGGCGAGGACCTTGCGCTTGTCCTGCTGGGAGCGCTCGCGCACCACCAGCTGGCGGCGCTCCAGGCGGTCGAGGATGCTGGTGACGGTGGCCTGGCTGAGGCTGACGTCGCTGGCCAGCTCGCCCACCGGTACGCCGCCCTTGTCGCGCAGGGTTTGCAGCAGCAATAGCTGGGGCGCGGTCAGGCCGACGGTTTTCACCAGCTGCTTGGAGTGAAGGTCAGTGGCGCGAATCACCCGGCGCAGGGCAATCAGTACTTCCTGAATCTGGTCCATGGTCGGTGGGGGTCCACGTAGTTGTTGCGCCTGGATGATGCGCTTACTTGGTTGGCGCGTTTAATTGATACGCGGCAGCGATACCCGATTTGAGTGTGGCAGAGATCTGCGGCCGTGGGCGGTCTGTATCGCGCGCATGGTAACGGCATTGCCTCTCTTGTGCACCCGCTGCAGCGCCGGCGCTGTGGCATATTACCCGGCCGCTGGCTTGAAATTGATCAATGATGCCCCGTATAATACTTCGTACACAAATTAAATTTAAGCGTGGGTAGAGGCGCGAATATCACGGGCGTCCCGCTATGAGCCGCTTTTATCGGCGGCTTTCTGCGGTGGCAGTGATAAACAAGCGTACTCTAAATAATCGTGTCGAAAACAAAACAGGCGCCGAAGACGGCGCCAGCGGGGGGCGTGCAATTGCGCGAACCCCGGGCCAGTGACGGCCCAGCCCTGACCGAATTGGTCGCCAACTGTCCGCCCCTGGACCCCAATTCCGCCTACTGCAACCTGCTGCAATGCAGCCACTTCGCCGCCACCGGTATCGCCGCCGAGTGCGAGGGCAGGCTGGTGGGCTTTATCTCCGCCTATCTCATCCCCGAGCGCCCTGACACCGTATTCGTGTGGCAGGTGGCGGTGGATGCCTCCATGCGCGGCCGCGGTCTGGGCCGGCAGATGCTGCAGGCGGTGATCGCGCGGCCCGCCGCCGTTGCCGCCGGCGTGCGCTATATGGAAACCACGGTAACCCCGGACAACGCCGCCTCCTGGGCCATGTTTCGCAGTTTCGCCCGCTCTATAGCTGCAGAGATTGAAGACTGCGGCCCGCTGTTCGAGCGCGACGTTCATTTCGGCGGCCGTCACGACAGCGAGCATCTCGCTCGTATCGGCCCCTTCGCCCAATCTTAACGAGAGGAATCCCCATGACGATTTTCGACCAGCTGGAATCGGAAGTGCAGAGCTATGCCCGCTCTTTCCCGGTCACCTTTGATCGGGCGCAGGGCGCCTGCCTCTACGACACCGAGGGCAAGCGCTACATCGATTTCCTCGCCGGCGCCGGCACCCTGAACTACGGCCACAACAACCCGGTACTCAAGTCCGCGCTGATTGACTACCTGCAGCGCGATGGCATCACCCACGGCCTGGACATGCATACCAGCGCCAAGGCCGAGCTGCTGACCGCCTTCAACGAGTGCATCCTCAAGCCGCGCGAGCTGGAATATGTGTTGCAGTTCACGGGTCCTACCGGCACCAACGCGGTGGAGGCGGCAATGAAGATTGCGCGCAAGGTGAAGGGCCGCAGTGAAATCATCGCCTTTACCAATGGCTTCCACGGCTGCTCGCTGGGCGCGCTAGCCGCCACCGGCAACCGTCACCACCGCGGTGGCAGCGGCGGTGTGTCGCTGCCCGACGTCACCCACATGCCCTTCGACAAGTATTTCGGCGACGGCGTGGACACGCTGGCAATGATCGACAAAATGATCGAAGACCCCTCCAGCGGCGTCGACCAACCGGCGGCGGTGCTGGTGGAAACCGTGCAGGGCGAGGGCGGCCTCAATGCGGCCAGCTTTGACTGGCTGCGCGGTCTGGAAAAACTCTGCCGCAAGCACGACATGCTGATGATTGTGGACGACATCCAGGCCGGCTGTGGCCGCACCGGCAGCTTCTTCAGCTTCGAGCCGGCGGGCATCAAGCCCGACATTGTCACTCTGTCCAAGTCGCTGAGCGGTTTCGGCCTGCCCTTTGCGCTGGTGATGTTCCGCCCGGAGCTGGATATCTGGGAGCCGGGTGAGCACAACGGCACCTTCCGCGGCAACAACCACGCCTTTGTCACCGCGGCGACGGCGATCCGCCACTACTGGTCCGACGACCGCTTCGCCACTGAAGTGAAACAGAAGGCGGAGCTGCTGGGCAAGCGTTTCAAGGCCATCGCTGACGCGGCCGGCCCCGGGCTGTTGACCCCCAAGGGCCGCGGCATGATGCAGGGACTGAGCTGCCGTGACGGCGAGCTGGCGGGCAAGATCATTCGCCGCTGCTTCGAGCAGGGCCTGGTGATCGAGACCTCCGGCGCCTACGACCAGGTGGTCAAGTGCCTGTGTCCGCTGACCATTTCGGTCGACGAGCTCAACGAGGCACTGGCTATCATCGAGAACAGCGTAAAAGACGTGTTGGCCGCCGAGTACAGCCAGGCCTCATAACGCAAGATGCAAGACGCGAAACCGACGGGACCACGAGTAATGATTGTTAGAACACTGGAAGACTGCAAAAACTCCGAGCGCTGTGTGACCACCGATGGCTGGGAGAGCGTACGCATGCTGCTGCGCGACGACAACATGGGCTTCTCCTTCCACATCACCACCATTTTTGCCGGCAAGGAAATTCCCATCCACTACAAGTACCACCTGGAGTCGGTGTACTGCATTTCCGGCGAGGGCGAGGTGGAAACCCTGGCCGACGGTGTGATTCATCCGATCAAGCCGGGCACCATCTATATTCTCGATAAGCACGACAAGCACCTGCTGCGCGCCCATGCCGGTGCCGACCTGGTGTTTGCCTGCGTGTTCAATCCGCCGCTGACCGGCAAGGAAGTGCACGATGCCGACGGCGCCTATCCGGTGGTGTCGGACGAGGGCTGAGGCCCGCGCGAGGGCAGATTCTCGGGCCACTGCGGTGGCGAGCAATGCACATTGGGGGAGAGTGACTGTATGTCACATACAGTAGAAAAAATTGGTGGCACGTCCATGAGTGATTACCGCGCAGTGCGCGACAACGTCGTTGTCGGTGGCCGCGAGGGTGGTGACCTCTACGGCCGCATTTTTGTGGTGTCGGCCTATGGCGGTGTGACCGACCGTCTGTTGGAACACAAAAAAAACGGCGAGCCCGGTGTGTACGCCCATTTCGCCGAGGCTGAAGACGGCGCCGAGGACTGGCGCGGCGCGCTGGACGCGGTCAGGCGCGAGCTGCTGGCCATCAATGCCTCCCTGTTTGATGCGGGTGAGGCACTGGCCGAGGCCAACGACTTTATCGAGTCGCGTCTGAACGATGCCCTCCGCGTACTCGACGACCTCAACCGCCTGTGCCAGCACGGCCACTTCCAGCTTGAGCAGCACCTGCTGACCGTGCGCGAAATGCTGGCCAGTATCGGTGAGGCCCACAGTGCCTGGAATACCGCAACGCTGTTGCGTCGCGACGGCATCAATGCCCGCTTTGTCGATCTCAGTGGCTGGCGCAGCGAGCAGGCACTGGCGCTGGATGAGGCCATCCGCAGCGCTTTCGACGGCATCGATCTGAGCCGCGAGCTGCCCATCGCCACCGGCTACACCTACTGTGAAGAGGGGCTGATGGCCACTTTTGATCGCGGCTACAGCGAGATGACCTTCAGTCGCATCGCGGCGATTACCGGTGCCCGCGAGGCGGTCATTCACAAGGAGTACCACCTCAGCAGCGCCGACCCGCGGGTGGTGGAAGAGAGCAAGGTGGTGCCCATCGGCCGCACCAACTACGACGTTGCCGACCAGCTCGCCAACCTGGGCATGGAGGCGATTCATCCGCGCGCCGCCAAGGGCCTGCGCAAGCAGGACATCCCCATCCGCGTCAAAAACACCTTCGAGCCGGAGCACGCCGGCACCCTGATCACCACCGATTACGTCAGCGACTCGCCCTGTGTGGAGATTATAGCCGGGCGCAAGGCGGTGTACGCCATCGAGCTGTTCGACCAGGAAATGGTGGGTGACCTGCACAGTTACGACACCGAACTGCTGGCCGCGGTGCAGCGTTTCAAGGCCAAGATTGTCACCAAGGACATTAACGCCAACACCATCACCCATTACCTGGGCACCAACCTGAAAACGGTCAAGCGCATCTGCCGTCACCTGGAGCAGCGCTTTCCGTCGGCAGAGGTCAGCTCGCGCAAGGTGGCTATTGTTTCGGCCATCGGCAGCGACATGCAGGTGCCGGGCATGCTGGCCAAGGCGGTCAAGGCACTGGCCGATGCCGGCATCAGCGTACTGGCCATGCACCAGGCCATGCGCCAGGTGGACATGCAGTTCGTGATCGAGGAGAGCGATTACGAGGCCGCCATTCGCAGCCTGCACCGCTGCCTGGTGGAGCCCCACGATCACGGTCTCGCCATATGCGCGGCCTGATCGCGGTGCTGTTGCTGGGTACCGCGCTGGCCTCGGCCGAGCCGGCACCCGATGCCGCTGCCGCCGGTGCTGAAGCCGCTGTAGACAACCTGGGCGAGCCCCTGTACACACCGTTTATCGAACGCTATATGCTCGATGAGCTGCGCCAGCTGCGCAGCGATCTCGGCCGTCAGCGCGCCGATCTGCTGGAGCAGATCACCGATCGCGAAATCACCGCCGTCAACGCCGCGGTCAGTTACGCCACCGACACCGTCACCTACTTCTTTTACCTGATCGCCGGCGCCAGTACGGTGATGGTATTGGTGGGCTGGAACTCGCTGCGCGAGATCAAGGACAAGGTGCATGGCCTGGCCCAGGAGGAGGTGACGCGCATTGTCGCCCGCTATGAAGAGCGACTGCAGAGCATCGAGCAACAGCTGCAGCAGAAAACCGACCACATCAACGCCAACCGCGAAGAGATCGAGCGCACCCAGGAAATTCACTCGCTGTGGTTGCGTGCCAGTCAGGAGTCGCTGCCCGCCGGCAAGGTGGCCATTTACGACAGCATCCTGGCGCTGCGCCCCGGCGATTGCGAAGCGCTGACTTACAAGGCCGACGCCGCACTGGAGCTGGACGAGCCGCAGTGGGCGATCAATCTCTGCCAGAAGGCGCTGAAGCTCGACGCCGACAACGCCCATGCCTTCTACCAGCTGGCCTGCGCCCACGCCGCGCTGGGGCACCGGGACGAGGCCTGCCAGTTTCTGGCGCAAGCGCTGGCGCATAACGAGGCCTACCGCGAGGAGGCCGCCGCCGATGAGGCCTTCGCCAGTATGGCCGAGCACCCCGGCTTTCAGGAGCTGGTCAACGCCGCGGCCGAGATGCCGAGAGCGGCGCGGGAGGCCTGAGCATGGGCATCACCGGCGCCAGTTTTCTGGGTTTTCTCGCCGCTTTTGTCGCTATCGGCGTCAGCTCGCTGCGCCGCAACCGCCACTCCCGCGAAGACTACTACCTGGCCAGTTCCAGTGTGCCGCCGTGGCTGGTGGGGCTGTCGGCCATGGCCACCAACAACAGCGGCTACATGTTTATCGGCGTCATCGGCTACACCTACAGCACCGGCCTGGCGGCCATCTGGCTGATGGTGGGCTGGATCGGCGGTGACCTGATCGCCTCCCAGTTTGTGCACCGGCGGCTGCGCGTCGCCACCGAGCGCAGCGATGAGGTCAGCTACCCCGGCGTGCTCAGCCACTGGCACGGCGAAAAGGGCATGGCCATCCAGCGCCTGGCGGGCCTGATCGGATTGCTGTTTATGCTGGCCTACGCCAGCGCCCAGCTGGTGGCCGGCGGCAAGGCCCTGCACGTGCTGTTCGACTGGCCGCTGTGGGGCGGCGCGGTAATGGGCTCGCTGCTGGTGCTGCTGTACTGCCTGGCCGGCGGTATCCGCGCCTCCATCTGGACCGACGCCGCCCAGTCCACGGTGATGATCGCTGCCATGGCCTGCCTGCTGGTGGTGGGGGTGAACGCGCTGGGCGGTACCACCGCGGCGGTGGAGGCGATGGCGGCGGTGGACGGCTTTCTCGACTGGTACCCCCGCGACCTGGCGCTGCCGGGCATTGCCGGCGGCGTGCTGTTTGCGCTGAGCTGGCTGTTCGCCGGCCTGTCGGT
>JBFHRT010000080.1:0-7870 GCA_041591575.1 Spongiibacteraceae bacterium | reverse complement strand
GCTGAAGTACCAGCCGTTGCCCGAGCCCCAGCTGAGGTAGTGGGAGTTGTCGAACAGCGGGCCGCGCTTGATCACCTGGTCGGTGACCTTGTTGTACTCGATCAGGGTGGGGCCGGCGCCGCCGCGGTTCCGGTCCAGGCCGACAAAGATCAGCATGGAGTCCTGGCCGACGTGGTTGTTGCTGTTGCTCCAGTAGGAGTAGCCCACGTATTTGACGCAGTCGGCGCCACCGCAGTCACTGGCGTTGGTCAGGCGCACACCCTCGGTGTTGTAGGGAGCGGGGAAGGTGAACTTGCCGCGCTCTGGCAGCATGTTCTGGATCTGCGACTGGCTCATCATCGGCCGTGCGGTCGCGGTACTGGGCTGCTCGAGGAAACCTCCCGGAAACTGCTCGGCTGACAGCGGGCCGGCGCACAGGCCGGTCAGTGCCAGGGCGCTGGCGTAGCGGGAGAGTGAGGTAGTGAATCGCGAACTCATCAGGTGTTCCCTTGTAGCTAAAGTTGCCTGTTGATGTCCGCTGTATCGCCGGTTAAGAGCGCCGAACATCCGTAAACAGGCCCCCTTTATACGGGTACCGGTCTACGGTTTGGTTTCGGTTATGTAACGAACCTGTAACGAATCGTTAGATTGTGAGGCCTGCACGGGCGGGGGTGTGAACGCCGTCATCTTTTTTCGGCGGGCGCCGATACCTGCTGAGGGGTAATTACCCGTCGGCATTTAGGCTGATTACCCGATGGGTTATTGGACTTAGCCCAATTAGTATTCAAAGCCAGGATTCGAGCTTGTCGATGCCGCTACAGGCTATTCAGTCGCGCGGCGCCGGCCCTATGGTGGAGGAAATATGGCGGAGGAAAAAAGGCTGTGGCAGCACTAAACGGCGGAGGCAGCCTGAGGGGAGGCGAGTCCGCAATGGGAGCGGTCGCCAAACCCCATTGGCAAGCGGCCGTCACAGAGGACCTATTGGACTCGGGAAAGCCGGCGGCTGACATCGCCGCTGAATACAGGATTCCGATCAGGGAAACTGACGATATCGTAAAGGCGCGAGAGGCGGGGCTGAAAGCGGCTGAAAGCCAGTTTTTTTCAAACGGGCAAGCCATGCTGCTGATGACGGCAATATCAGAGCTGGCCCGCAATATTATTCTCTACGCAACATACGGCGAAATTCGCCTTTCGCGACTGGACCAAGGCGGCCAGCGTTACGTGGTAGTGACGGCGCTTGACAGCGGCCCGGGTATCGCCAATATCCAGCAGGCGCTGGCGGGAGGATTTTCCACCTCGGGAGGACTCGGCCTTGGCCTGAGTGGACTTAACAACCTCGTTGACCAGCTTGAGATCGAGAGTCAGCCTGATGTTGGCACCCAAGTGATCGTAAGAATTTCTTCAGGAGGCCATATAAGCAATACTCATAACGGCGAAAGCAACTGAGCAGATTCGGGATTTTTATCTTCTGGTAACAAGAGGTTAACGTTACAACTTTACCGCCTGCGCAACACGACACAGGCGTTAGCCCTCATTTGAGAGAATGCTGTCCGCAATCTAAGCTTAACAATGGACGTGTTTTTCGACGCGAGGACTTGAGCGATGCAGACCCCGGACAGACGGCGGGGTGATTTCTGCCCGCCGAATGTACCTATTTCCACAGCTTCTCATTCCGCGCTTGTCAACAAGGACCGTACCGCCCCCACAGGGAAGAGCTTGTCTCGGCGCGAGCCAGGGCACCAGCGGAGTTCCTTTCACATTGGGCTTGGGGAAATCGCCCATCATCAGCCGGACGCTCCTCCCGGCACTTCCCCTCCGGAAAATACCGCCCGCAGCGGTAGTGCGGAATTGAACAGCCTGAACGAGGTGCAGGAAGAGGCCGCCCGGCGCGTGGCGCAGCGCCTGCACGACGACGCCGGCCAAATGCTGGCAACCGTCTATCTTGAGCTGGCGAGAATCAAACGCGACTGCCCGGCCGAGACAGCCACGAAAATCGACGGCGTGGTCAGGCTGCTCGATCAGGTTCGCGAACAGATTCGCGATCTCTCCCACGAGCTGCGCCCACCGATTCTGGACCGGCTGGGGCTGATACCCGCGCTGCAGTACCTGGCCGACGGCTACAACAAGCACTCGGGGCTGGAACTGGTGGTACCGGAACAGCCGGTGGACATTCCCCCGGCCATTCAGGTGGTGCTCTACCGGGTGGTGCAGGAGGCCTTGTCCAATGTCGTGCGCCATGCCGAGGCCAGCAAGGCCGAGGTCAGGCTCTGGGTCGCACCCGGCAGGGTGCACTGCGTCGTCAGAGACAACGGCACCGGATTCAATATGCCAGAGCAGGGACCATCCTCGGCCCCTGGGCTGGGCCTGCTCGGCATCTACGAGCGAGTGACAGCACTGGGGGGCGACTGCCAGATCGTTTCCTGCCGGCGCAGGGGCACACAGTTTATGGAGTTACAAGTGGAGATACCGCTATGAATACGGCTGTAGCCAGCATCGTGATGGCCGATGATCACCTGATGTTCAGGCAGACTCTCAAGGCGCTGCTAGAGGACGAGGGCTTTGAAATTGTCGGCGAAGCCGAAAACGGGCACGACGCCATACGGCTAACCCGCCAGCACAACCCGCAGATCGCCCTGCTGGACTTTAGGATGCCGCTGCTCAACGGCATTGATGCCGCTCAGGAGATCAAGAAGCAGTCACCGAAGACCCAGGTGGTGCTGCTGACCATGCACGACGAAGAGAGCTATGCACTGGATGCCCTGCGCTGTGGCATACGGGGCTATGTGCTGAAACACCAGGCCGCCTCCGAACTGGTGAACGCGCTGCGCGATGTGCTGCGTGGCGCCATCTATTTGAGCCCCGGCATCTCTGAGCCGGTGTTCAATGCCATGCTGTCAAAACGGGAGCAGCCGCAGGAGCGGCTGACCAGTCGCGAAAAGCAGGTGCTGCAGCTTATCGCCGAAGGCAAAACCACCAAGGACATTGCCAAGCTGCTGCATCTCAGTGTGAAAACCGCCGAGTCCCACCGCTCTCATATCATGCACCGGCTGGAGATTCACAACGTTGCCCATCTGGTGCGCTACGCCATTCGCGAGGGACTGATACAAGCGTAAACTGCTGAGGCTTGGCGCAGCCGGTAGACGTCGGCGGCGCCACCTTGGGGACAGCCAAGCGGTATGGGGAACAGAGCGATTCAGTGATTGCGCCAGCCGGGCGCAACATTGATGCGATAGCCCACCTTGCGCACGGTAATGATGGCGTCTCCCGACGACCCCAGCTTTTGCCGCAGCCGGCTCATATGCACATCCAGCGCGCGCGACTCGAGATTGGAGGCCCGGTGATGCCCCCAGATTCTCTCCAGCAGCACTTCCCGGGTCAGCACCCGGCCTTCAACCTCCATCAATTCCTGCAGCAGCCGGTATTCGGTTTCGGTGAGGTGCACCTCCACCCCATCCACATAGACGCCGTGCTGCTCCGGTACCAGTTCAATATTGCCCACCCGGAGTATGTGCTGCAGCCGGTCTACCCGGCGCCGGTGTTGCAGCGCCGCGATTTTGTGCAGCAGTTCATCGATGTCTACGGGGTGCAGCATGTAATCGTGGGCGCCCATATTCAGCGCCCGTATTTTTTCGGCCGGGTCCGGGTTGTCGCTCAACAGGATGATACGGGTTTCCGGCAGGTGCAGTTCCACGCGGATATAGTTGCACAGATGCATGCCTCCCATTTCCTGCAACCTGCTGTCCAGCAGCAAAAAGTCAGGGGGCTCGGCGGTAATCTGCTTAATCGCCGCAACGGTATTGGGGGCATGAGACACGATGAATCCCGCTTTGCGAAGTGCGGGCTCGATGGACAGATAGGTCATCATGTCTGAAGTGGCGACTAAGACTCCTTGTTTCGGCTTCTTTGACAAAGTGGACCTACGAATGCGACAAACTAATGTCAATGTAAATAGTAAGTCACCATTCGTGCCGGCTTAACTAGGCATATACCTGATGTTGCTTACGGAACCACCCCATTTTGTTGATTTATAAACGATTCGCCGGCGTCACGGCGCTTGTCGAAGGGGGCGGGAGCGATTTAAGGGCCGGCAGCGCGAGCACGCTGGGCTAGACTGCCCCGGTGCCAGGCAGCTCCGAGGCTCGCAGAAAAGCGCCAGCGCGGACATGGCGCGGTGGTTTAGCTGCTTAGCTCGCCATACCCGCGCAGCGGCGGATTTCGGCGGCGCGGCGCTCGCCACTGGGGTAGCCCAGACCGCTGGGAGCCAGCGCATTGTTGTTCATTGCCTGAATCGCCGCCTCCAGCGCGCGACTGTCGAAACGCTCCGCCAGGTTGCGCGCGGCCTCGCAGTCTGCCGCCAACTCGCGCGCCGACATCAGCCAGGGCTTGGCGTAGGGGTCTGCCTTGAGCTGCGCGGGCTCCACCTTGACGTGACCGAGCTGGTGGTGGGCGCATTCGCGGGCAATGGCGAAGCGCATGCCGGCGCCACCGACCTGCACCGGCAGCAGCGGGTTGATCATGATCACCGGCTTGCCGCTGTCGGCATCCAGCGTGGCCTGGATGTTTTGGGGAGTTTCCGCGGTCACCAGCTGGATTCCGCAAGCCAGCGCCTGTACCGGCAGCAGCACCGCAAAAACTGCACAGAAAATATGCTTCATGTAGCCCCTCGATCGCCTGACAGTTTAGACGGGCGCGATGATACCGGCTGGGCACGCCTACAGAAAATACGTAGCTCACAAAAATTTAGCGCGCCCCACAGCCGCTGACTAAGCTTTAGCAGTCGGTCACAAATCCACCGCGGGGAGACCGCCGATGAAATCGCAGCCACTGATCACCATAGCCGCCGCGCTGCTAGTCGCCGGGTCGCCACTGCAGGCCGGCGTTAGCAGCACCCAGATACAGGTGAAAACCACGGTGTCTGCCACCGCCGCGGAGAAAGCCGAGACCGGCGCAGTCGCCGAGCCCAGGCCGGCGGCCCAGAGCCGCGCCAGCGGTCAGCTGGTGGCTCCGGGCGGCCGCGCCGGCAAATGCTGTGAGAAGCCGGCGCCGTTTCCCGGCTTGTACTGCTGCGACACCCGCGACTGCGGCTGGTTTGACTGCGACGCCGAAATCTCGGGTGAGCCCAAGAAGCAGTTTCGCTAAATCAGGCTCCTCAGCTGCTACTGGTCAGGGCGCGACATTTCAGCCAACAATTGAATAACCACCATCCACCAGCAGCGTCTGCCCGGTGGTAAAGCTCGACGCCGCGCTGGACAAAAACAGCACCGCCGCGGCGATGTCGGCCGGCTGCCCCCAGCGCTTGAGCGGGGTGCGCGCGATGATGGGGGCGTTCATCTCCTCGATGTCTTTCATAAACGCCGTCATACGGGTGTCCACCATGCCCGCCGCCACCGCATTGGCGCGAATACCGTGTTTCGCCCAGCTCAGCCCCAGGGTCTTGGTCAGCTGCACCAGGCCGGCCTTGGCGGCGCCGTAACCGGGCACCACTTCCACCGCGAAAAACGAGGTCAGCGAGGCGATACTGACTACGCTGGCGCCGCCGGGCAGAGTACTGGCCGCCAGCAGCGGCTGGCAGGCGCGGGCCAGGTTGAAGGCCGAGATCAGGTTGATCTGCACCGCCTCGGCGAACACCTCGGGCTGCCACTCGTCACCGCCGCCGGGCAGGCTGGCACCGGCGTTGTTGATCAGCACATCGAGGCCACCCAGCTGCGCCGGCAGCGCGGCGATGGCGGCGTTGTCGCGCAGCTCCAGCTGCTGGTAATCAAAACCCTTGAGGTCGGTGTCGTAGTCACCGGGGCCGCCGCGGGTGCCGGTGATGGTGACGCGGGCGCCGGCGTCGCGAAAGGCGCTGGCAATGCCTAGGCCAATGCCGCTGCTGCCGCCGGTGACCAGCACCCGGGCGCCGTCGAAATCAAACTGTAGCGAGGCTTTCGCCATTGGCTTCTCCCTTGTTCCCAGCTTAATAGGTTCCTGGTTAATAGGTTCCAAGTTAATAGGTTCCAGATGACTAGCGCTGGCAGTCGATCATAACTTTCACGGCCCGGTGCGGATCTCGCGCCATCGCCAGCGCCTGCTCAAATTGCGACAGCGGGTAGCGGTGACTGACCAGCACCAGCGGGTCCACCGCGCCGCTGGCGAGCATGTCGATCACTGCCGGAAACTCGTCGGGGTAGGCCATGGCACCGACGATATTGAGCTCGCGCACCAGCACATTGACCAGATCTAGACTCACCGGCGCCTTATGCACCCCCACCACCGCGATGGTGGCGCCGGTGGCCGCCAGCGCCAATGCCTGCTCGAAGGCGGGCGCCGCGCCACTGGCCTCGAAGTAGACATCGGTGGCCACCGCCTCGATGCCAAAGGCCGGCAGCTGGCGGCGGCCGTGGCGCTCGCCGAGAAAGGCGGCGAGATCGCCGTCGCCGGGATTAAAGCTATCGACTCCCAGCTGCCGCGCCAGCGCCAGCCGCGATTCCACCAGGTCCACCAGTACGATGTCGTCGACGCCGCGGTAGCGCAGCACCAGCGCGATGGCCAGGCCGATGGTGCCACCGCCGAAAATCACCGCGCGTTTTTTTGCAAAGTCGGGCCCCGCGGTGATGCCACTGCGGTTGACCGCGTGCATGGCCACCGACAGCGGCTCTACCAGCGCGCCCTGTTCGAAACTGAGGCCGTCGGGCAGCTTCAGCACCGCAGCGGGATCGGTGGCGGCGCCGCGCACCAGCAGGAAAGGGGCGAAGCCGCCCTCGGGACCGCTGTTGCCGATATGGTTGCCGGCAGCCTCGGGGTTGACCACCACCCGGTCGCCGACAGCGACCTGTGTCACCCGCTCACCGCAGGCGATCACCTGCCCCGACAGCTCGTGGCCCAGCGGCATCGGCTGGTCCGGCCCCAGCAGCCCGCCCATCGCGATATAGCCCAGGTCGGAACCACAGATGCCGCAATTAGCCACCTGCACCAGCACGTCGTCAGCGCCCGCCGCGGGCACCGGCACCTGCTTGATCGCGACCTGGTCGATACCGGTGATGTTCACCTGGGGCATGGTTGTTGCTGATTGCGCTTTCATTACAACTCCTGTGGGTTGTTAGGCGCGTGATATCCACGTCGCATCGTAATCAAAAAGAGGTGCCTTGACCGGACGCGGCACACCGGGGCCCCTCTCATTGGCCGAGCGGAAGGCTTGGCGTAGGGCAAATCGGCCAGGGAAGGCCGATTTAGACTCGTCAAAACAGGGATGTTTTGTCGAGCCGGCCCGTTTAAGCCAAGCCTGTAGCGAGGGTACCCGAAGGGCCAGTGAGCGGGGTGCCCTTTTTCTTGGTTACTTCTTTTTGGCAAGCACAAGCGACAGCTTGAGCGCCAGCACTGGCGACCCGCAGGGTGAGGCCTGCAAGGCCGAATCAAAAGAAGTGACTCGCCCGTCAGGGCGAAATCGAAACGCGAAACGCTATTCGGCGCGAACGTCGAAGGCATCAAAGTAAAACTGGAAGCGCTCGCGCAGCGCCGCCGGGCTGACCCCGAAATCCCGCTCCAGCTGGTAGATCACCCGCCCCTCCTTGCCGCGCGGGTGGGCATCGCCATAGGCCTGCAACTCGGCGCGGGCGCTGTCGGTCAGCTCCAAATCCGCGCGCACGTAGATGCGCTCCACCATGGCCAGGTCGTTGGCCATAAAGCGATGGAAGGGCACATCGATACTCTGTTCCGCCGGCCACAGCGCGCGGTCGCGCACACAGGCGCGCAGCAGGTGTTCGACGCGATCGCTCCAGTAGGCGATCAGCGCATCGGCCTCCACCGCGTGGCGGTTCATGCGCTGGCCGTAGGCGAGCATGGTCACCGCCGACTGGATCACCGCCACCGGATCGCGGTGGGTGATGGCCACGGTGGCGTCGGGAAACACCGC
>JBFHRT010000079.1:0-7972 GCA_041591575.1 Spongiibacteraceae bacterium | reverse complement strand
TTTGAACGCCTGCTGGACGATTTGATCGACGATGCCGCGATCAGCGCCCGCACCCACGCGCTGCTGTATTACGATCTCGATCAATTTCGTCTGATCAATGATACCAGTGGCCACCACGCCGGAGACGAGTTATTGCGCAAGGTCGCCGATATCCTGGCAACCAACCTGGGCCGTGGTGCGATTCTGGCGCGCCTGGGGGGCGACGAGTTTGCGGTGCTGGTGAACAACGTCGACCGCGTGGCTGCCTGTAAAGAAGCTCGCCGCCTGCTCGATTGGATTCAGGGAGTCAGCTTCAGCTGGGAGTCGCGGGTTCACCGGGTTGATGCCTGTGTCGGTGTTGTATCCATTGACGAGCACTCTCGCAGCCGCGCGGTGGTGATGAGCCAGGCTGACGCGGCACTGTTTGCGGCCAAGGATATGGGGCGTGGCAGCGTGCAGTATTTTCGAGCGACCGACGCCAAACTCAGCCGCATTTGTGCTGACATGGAGTGGGCTAATCGCCTCAATGAAGCCCTGTTGCTGGATAGCTTCGAGTTTGTCAGTCAGCCCATTGTGGCGCTGCACGACAGCAGCGAAAGCTGCCACTGCGAGGTGTTGCTGAGACTTCGGGCCGAGGAAGGCCTGCTGCTGCCCGGGGTGTTTCTGCCGTCAGCAGAGCGCTTCGGCCTGGCGGAAAATATTGATCAGTGGGTGATAGAGCACTTCTTTAACTTCCTGGAGCGGCGGCCGGAGTTCAATCACACCGGCATGCTGTATACCATCAATCTGTCTGGCGACTCCATTGGCAGGAGCCATTTCCTCGAATACGTGCTCAAACAGCTGAACCGGTTTCATGTGCTGCCGGAAATTATCTGTTTTGAGATCACTGAAACAGCCGCGGTGTCCAACCTGGAAGCGGCGCGGCGTTTTATTGCTGATGTCCGCGGCCTGGGCTGCCGCTTCGCGCTGGACGATTTTGGTTCGGGCATGTCGTCCTATGGTTACCTCAATGAGCTGCCAGTGGACTTTGTCAAAATCGATGGCCAGTTTGTGCGTGATATCGACACCAATGCGGTAAACGAAGTCATTGTCAGAACTGTCGTTGAAATCTGCCATACGATGGGCAAGCAGGTCATTGCCGAGTTTGTGGAAACTGAAGCGGTGTGCGAGCAGCTGCGGAAGATGGGGGTGGATTTCGCCCAGGGTTATTACTTTGGCCGGCCGGCGCCACTGGAAAAGCCGCTGCCACTGGAGGTTAGGCAATAGTTCGATTGTCTGGTTTTTAAAAAAAAGGCCGCGCAATGCGCGGCCTTTTTATTGCTGTCGGGCTCTTGCTGCCGGGCTCAAACACCATTCGGGGTTCGAGCCAGCAGGTGTGGCTTACAGTCCCGAGTATTGCTGGTCTTCGTTGTTCAACAGCTGGAACTCTACACGTCGGTTGGCGGCGCGACCGTAGGGGTCGTCACTGCCGTCTTCGCGGTTGTTGGCGGCCACCGGGCGCGAGCGGCCGTAGCCGACGATCTCGAGTCGCGAGGGGTCAATGCCGTTATCGACCAGCACCTTGCGTACCGCGTTGGCGCGATCCAGCGACAGCTGGTTGTTGTAGCTGTCGGTGCCCCAGTTGTCGGTGTGACCGGCAATCTGGATGCGCAGGCTGTCGTCGCTCTTAAGCAGCTGGATGGCGCGTACCAGTTCGTAGGCTGACGCTTGGGTCAGCTGGGCGCTGTTGAAAGCAAAGCGCACGCCGTTGAGTACCAGCGGTTTCCCTTCTTCGAGGTGGCAGCCGTTGCTCAGCACCGCGGCGCCTTCGGGCGTTTCGGGACACTCGTCCTGATCGTCGCAGATGCCGTCACCGTCGCTGTCAGCGGCACAGACCATGGCCAGGCGCTCAGCGACCGCCTGACGGGTTTCCAGGTCAAAGCCAACCAGGTCCACCGGGTTCAGGCCGGGGTTGCCCGGGGTGAGGCCGTCGTTGCCATTGCCGTCGCTGCCGTTGCTGTTCAGCACGCTGGCGCCGATGCCGCTGCTGTTGCCGGAGTTGGCGCCGGCCAGTACTGCGCCGCCAATTAGCTCGCCGTTACCGGAGTTGTCGCCGCCGAGTACCGCGGCGCCGATGGTGTCGCTGCTGCCGGAGTTGTCGCCAACCAGGGCGCCGACACCGGCAACACCGCCGTTGCCAGAATTGTCGCCGGCGATGGCGGCAATGCCCGCCACGCCGCCGCGGCCGCTACTGCCGTCGCCAATCACGCTGGCGCCCACCAGGCCACCCTGGCCGCTGTTGCCGTCATTGATCACGCTGATGCCGGCGACATCGCCATTGCCGGCGGCGCCGTCAGAAATCACCGCCAGACCGATGTCGCCCTGGCTACCGCGGTCGGTATTCAGCACATCGACATCCGCCAGGGTGTTGGCGCTGTTGCTGCCGATATCCAGGTTGCCAACGGAGACATTGACCACATCCAGAGGTGCGGTGGCTTCGCTGATCTGGTCAGCGCCCAGCGCGTCTGTCAGTTGCGCTGCGCCGTCTTGCAGGCCGTCGCCCAGGCCTTTTACCGCTTCGGTGACAAAGCCATCAGCACCCAGCAGCGACTGCACGGTGGTGTTCAGTCCGGACGAAAGGCCGTCCAGCGCGGTATTTGACAGGTCGCTGCCCTCGAGGCTGGAGCCGAGTTCCAGAACTTCCTGGTCGGCCAGTTCCAGACCGAGCAGTGACTTTGAAGTCAGCAGGTCGACATCAATGGCGGCCTCGCCGGTGGCCGGGGACAGCACATCGGCGTCCAGCAGCTGCACGCCGGTGACACTACCGAGAGTGCCGGTGAGGGTGCTGGTGGTGTCCGAGAGCACGCCGCCCAGGCCCAGACTGCCCAGGGCAGAGCCAATAGGGCCGGAAACCGCTGCCAGCGAGCTGCCGGCGAGCGCGACTGCGACGAACATTTGCTTGAATGTCGACATAATCCTTCCTTCAGGTTGTAGCCAAGTCCTTGAGAGTCTTAACTTTTTTGTTTGTTTTCAGGACGCGTTATTGCTGCGGCGCTGCAGTTTGGCCTTCGCCGCCGTCGTTACTGGCGGGTGTGAATTCCTGCTGAATCATCGACAGAAACCACTCGCGCATGTTGCTGCCGCGAGAGCGCAGGTGCTGGTAGATTTCGCGCTTGAGTTCCGGGTCGATGTCGATAACTACACGTCCACTACTGCCTTGTGCCATATTAATTCCCCTATTTTTTCTAATGTGTATTAGGCATCTGGTTGCGAAGTGTAATGTCACGTAACCGGAGCCGGGAATAGGGGAATGCCGAAAGGGCATACGTATTTGTACGTATATCCGCTGGCGGGCATGATAGCGCAGCCATCACAGCAGTGAAACGGGCGGTTTCAGCGCTGTGAGCTTGGTCGCAGTCTAACCGCCTTGGGCGCGGGGAGGGAAGCGGCGCGCTGCTATTCTTAGGTGAGTCCAGCCTGTGATGCCTGGACATCGCCGGAGAGAGCTAAGTGAAGGCCCGTTGGGCAGTTTTTGCGTTGGTAATAGCCACTCTGGGCAGTTGGTGGTGGCTACAGCGGTCACCGCCGATCGCCGTGCGCACCGCCGTGGTGGCGAGCGGAGCGGTGGAGGCCAGCGTCGCCAATACCCGTGCTGGCACCGTCAAGGCCTGCAGACGTTCGCGGCTGTCCATGCCCATTGGCGGGGTGGTCGACCGGCTGCTGGTCAAGGAGGGCGATCGCGTCAGCGGCGACCAGCTGTTGCTGGAATTGTGGAATCGTGACCGGCTGGCAGAGCGTCAGCAGGCTGAGGCGGCGTTGCTGACAGCTCGCAGTCAGCGCGCTCAGGCCTGCCGCCAGGCGCAGCACAGCGCCCGCGAAGCCCAGCGTCAGCGGCGCCTGCAGGAGCGCGGCCTGGCGGCGGCCGAGGTGGTGGAGCGGGCGAAGACCGAGGCCGACACCCGGCAGCTGGCCTGTGAGGCTGCCGCGGCGCAGATTGCGGTGGCCGACGCACAGCTGGCGCTGCGCCGTGCCATTTACGAGCGCAGCCAGCTGCGCGCGCCCTTTGCCGGTGTGGTGGCTGAGGTCAACGGCGAGCTGGGCGAGTATGTGACGCCGTCGCCGCCAGGGGTGGCGACACCACCGGCGGTGGATCTTATCGACGACAGCTGCCTCTATGTCAGTGCTCCCATTGATGAAGTGGACGCCCGCCACCTGCGCATCGGTCTGCCGGTGCGGATTACCCTGGATGCCTATCGCGACCGCAGTTTTGAGGGACGTCTCAGTCGCATCGCCCCCTATGTACTGGATCTGGAAAAACAGGCGCGCACGGTAGAAGTCGATGTGGCCTTTGCTGGCTTGCCGCAGGAACTGCCGCTGCTGGTGGGCTACAGCGCCGATGTGTTGATTGTGCTGGAGCGTCGCGATGCGGTGCTGCGCCTGCCCTCGGAGGCGCTGGTGGGCGGTTCTTCGGTATGGCTGCTCGATGACGAGCTGCGCGTGCGGCAGCGTTCGGTGGAAGTGGGGCTGGCTAACTGGTCATTCACCGAGATTCGAAGCGGCCTCCGCGCCGGCGATCGCGTGGTGCTCAATCCCGACGTCGACGGCCTGGCCGAGGGCGTGGTAGTGCGGGTGCGCGATGATTGAGATGCGCCAGATATGCAAAACATTCGTGCTGGGCGAGCAACCGGTGCGGGCGCTGAACGCGGTGGATCTGCACATTGCTGCTGGTGAGTACCTGTCGGTGATGGGGCCGTCCGGCTCGGGTAAATCCACCCTGCTCAATGTCATCGGTCTGCTGGAGGCCGCCGACAGCGGTGACTACTGGCTGGATGGTGAGGAGGTGGGCGCGCTGGATGAAGAGGCGCGCGCGCACTGGCGGCGGCGCCACATTGGTTTTGTGTTCCAAGCCTACCACCTGCTGGGGCGCCTGACCGCCTTTGAAAATGTTGAACTGCCGCTGACACTGGCCGGGGTGGCGCCGGCGCAGCGCAGGCGCAGGGTCGGCGAGGTTCTGCAGAAACTGGAGTTGAGCGACCGTGCCAGCCACCTGCCGCAGCAGCTGTCCGGTGGCCAGCGCCAGCGTGTGGCGATCGCCAGGGCCATCGTCACTCGCCCCAAACTGCTGCTGGCCGACGAGCCCACCGGCAACCTGGACAGTCGCGCCGGTGCCCAGGTGGTGGCGCTGCTTGAGGCCCTCAATGCCGAGGGTATCACGCTCATGGTGGTCACCCACGACGCCGCACTGGGGCGGCGGGCGCGGCGACGGCTGTTGCTGGCAGATGGTCGGGTGCAGTCCGACGAAGTCGCGGTTCATACGGAGGCAGAGGCTTCCGGCAGGGGAGGAGATGCGCCTTGCGCCTCCTAGATCAACTGCGCTTTGCCACCGCGGTATTGGCCCGCCACCGTCTGCGCAGCGCCATGCTGCTGCTGGTGACGACGCTCGGTGTGGCGGCGGTGGTGGTATTGACCGCGCTGGGCCAGGGTGCCCGAGGCTATGTGGTCGAGCAGTTTGCCTTTATCGGCAATGACGTGCTGGTGATGCTGCCCGGGCGCAAGGAAACCAGCGGCGGTCTGCCGCCAGTTACCGGCAGTGCGGCCCGTGACCTCACCCTGGAAGATGCGCAGTTTCTGCTGCGCCGGTTGCCACAGTTACGCGACGCCGCGCCGCTGGTCATCGGCTCCGCGGCGGTGAGCTACCAGCAGCGCAGCCGTGACGTTTTCGTGCTGGGTACGGTGCCTGGTTTTATCGAGCTGCGCCGGCTCAAACTGGCTCAAGGTAGCAATTTGCCTGCCGGGGACTGGCGGCGCGGGCGGCCGCAGGTCATTGTCGGCGGCAAGCTGGCGGCGGAGCTGTTTGGTAGCGAGCGCCCGATAGGGCAGTGGCTGCGAATCGGCGATTCCCGCTTTCGCGTGGTGGGGGTGCTGCAGGGACGGGGTGATGCCATGGGCATGGACCTCAGCGACGTGGCCATCATTCCGGTGGCCAGTGCCCAGCAATTGTTTAACGCGCCCTCGCTGTTTCGTCTGCTGCTGCGCGTGCAGCCGGGTACTGATCTGGAGCGGGTGCGCCGGCAGCTGGGGGCGTTGATTCGCGAGCGTCACCAGGGCGAGGAAGACGTCACCATCGTCAGTCCCGATGCGGTACTGGAAGCCTTCGACGAGGTGCTGCTGGCGATGACGGCGGCAGTGGCGGTGATCGCTGCCATCAGTTTGCTAGTGGCTGGGGTACTGGTGATGAACGTGACCTGGATCAATGTCAGCCAGCGGGTTGCTGAAATTGGCCTGCTCAAGGCACTGGGCGCGCCGGGGGGGCTGGTGCAGCGCCTGTTCGTTACCGAGGCAGTGCTGGTGGCTGGTGCGGGCACCGTACTGGGCGTGCTCGCCGGCTACGGCGCGGTGGCGCTGCTGCGAGGTTTGTTTCCAGAGGTGCCGTTTGCGCCACCCACATGGGCGGTGGTGTTGGCGGTGCTGCTGGCGCTGCTGTGTGGGATCGGCTTTGCCCTGCTGCCGGCGACACGGGCCAGCCGGCAGGCGCCGGTCGATGCGCTGCGGAGCGGCGGCGCATGAGCCGCGAACGGCCAATGCGGCTGGCGGATACCTGGCTGTGGGTATGGCGGGTGCTGGCCAGCCGCCGTCGGCGCAGTCTGCTCACCGGGCTGGGCATTGCCGTGGGCATCGCCGCGGTGGCCTTGCTCACTGCGGTGGGGGAAGGGCTGCGGCTATATATGATGGAGAGTTTCACCCAGTTTGGCACGCGCCTGATTGCGGTAACGCCGGGCAAGGTCGGTACCCACGGGCTGGCGGGCGTGCTGCCCAGCACGCGGCCGCTGCGGCTGGAAGACTTGCCGGCTCTGGCGGCGCTGCCGGGCATGGACGCGGTGGTGCCGGTGGTCAGTGGCACCGCGCGGGTGGAGTTTGGCGGCCGCGGCCGCGATGTGGACGTGTTTGGCGTCGGTCACCAGGCGGCGCAGGCCTGGCGTTTTCGGGTAGCACTGGGGCAATTCCTGCCCGATGATGACCCGCTCAATGCGCGCCCACTGGCGGTACTGGGACACCGGCTGCGGGAGGAGCTGTTCGGCAATAGCAACCCGCTGGGACAGCCGCTGCGTATCGGCGGTATGCGATTTCGGGTAGTGGGGGTGATGGAGTCCAAGGGCCAGTTTCTGGGCTTCGACCTTGACGACAGCGTGTTTATACCCAGCAGCCGCGGCCTGCAGTTGTTCAACCGCGAGGGGTTGATGGAAATCGACTTTGTGTTCAGCGAGGCGCTGACGGCGCAGCAGGCCGCTGAGCGCATTCGCGCACGCCTGACCGCGCTGCACGGCCGGGAAGATTTCACCCTGTTCACCCAGGAGGACATGCTCGCCGCACTGGACCGTATTCTCACCATCATGACCGCGGCAGTGGCGGGCCTGGGTGGTATCTCATTGTTGGTGGGCGGCGTGGGGGTGCTCACCATCATGAGCACGGCGCTACACGAGCGGCTGGCGGAGATCGGGCTGCTGCGCGCATTGGGTAGCAGCCGCGGGCAGCTGCTGTGGCTGTTCCTGTGGGAGGCGGTGGTGTTGGCTGGCCTCGGCGGCCTGGCCGGAATCGCCGTAGTGGTAGTGGCGGTGTTGATGGTGAAGTTGCTGCTGCCGACACTGCCGTTGGTGTTGGCACCGGTCTATCTGTTGGCCGCCTGGGCGCTGTCGGCGATGGTGGGTCTGGCGGCGGGCATCTACCCCGCGTGGCAGGCCTCGCGCACCGAGCCCATCGCCGCGCTGCGTGCCGAGTGAACTGCTTGCTTATACGCAGAAAAATATCCGCTGAAAAAACGCTATCCGGAACAGCCAAGCGTCGCCCGCAATGGTAAAATTGCCGCGGCCTTGCAGCTATAAGTAATTAGCAATACCGACAATGATAATGCCCCGCTTGATAAAAACTCACTGGCAGGGGGCGTGGAGGAGAGTGTAGATGTCTATCCAATTCAATTTCGACCAGAGCGTAGATGCGGTTTACCAGCTGCTGACTG
>JBFHRT010000078.1:0-8016 GCA_041591575.1 Spongiibacteraceae bacterium | reverse complement strand
TTCATCAGCGCCGCCATGCGCAGGGCGTTGCGGGCGTAGTCGGAGAACACCAGGAAGGTGCCGCCGTAGGGGATGAAGCCGCCGTGCAGGGCGATGCCGTTCATCACCGCCGCCATGCCGAACTCACGCACACCGTAATAAAGGTAGTTGCCGTCGCCGTCCTCGGCGCTGACCGGGGTGCAGTCCTGCCACCAGGTGTTGTTGGAGCCGGTGAGGTCAGCGGAGCCGCCCAGCAGTTCCGACAGGAAGGGGCCGAAACCGTTGAGGGCCACTTCCGAGGCCTTGCGGGTGGCCATTTTCTCGGCGGCGCTGTCGACCTGGGCCAGCAGCTCCTCGGCATGCTGCTCGAAACTGGCGGGCAGCTCACCGGCGATGCGACGCTCGAATTCGCGTGCCAGGTCCGGGTGCGCCTCGCGGTAGGCGGCGAGCACGTCATTCCAGCCGGTCTCGGCCTCGGCGCCGCGCTCACGCGCGTCCCAGCCGTCGTACACGGCCTGGGGCACCTCGAAGGGGGCGTGGGGCCAGTTGAGGAATTCGCGGGTGGCCTGAATCTCGGTGTCGCCCAGCGGCGCACCGTGCACACCGTGGGTGCCGCAGACATTGGGGGCGCCGAAGCCGATTACGGTCTTGGCGCAGATCAGGCTGGGCTTGTCGCTGACGGCGCGCGCGTCTTCCAGCGCTTTTTTGATGGCCGCCGCATCGTGGTCGTCGACATCGCGCACCACGTGCCAGCCGTAGGCCTCGAAACGCGCCGGGGTGTCGTCGGTAAACCAGCCCTCGACCTTGCCATCGATGGAGATGCCGTTGTCGTCATACACCGCCACCAGCTTGCCCAGGCCCAGGGTGCCGGCCAGCGAGCAGGCCTCGTGGGAGATGCCCTCCATCAGACAGCCATCGCCCAGGAAAACGTAGGTGTTGTGGTCCACCAGCTCATGTCCGGGGCGGTTGAACTGGGCCGCCAGTACCTTTTCTGCCAGCGCCATGCCCACGGCATTGGCCAGACCCTGGCCGAGAGGACCGGTGGTGGTTTCCACCCCCGGCGCGTAGCCGTACTCGGGGTGGCCGGGGGTGCGGCTGTGCAGCTGGCGGAAATCTTTCAGGTCGTCGATGCCCAGATCGTAGCCACTGAGGTGCAGCAGCGAGTACAGCAGCATGGAGCCGTGACCGTTGGACAGCACAAAGCGGTCGCGGTTGAACCAGCCCGGATTGGCGGGATTGTGGCGCAGGAAATCGTTCCACAGGACTTCGGCGATGTCCGCCATGCCCATCGGCGCTCCCGGGTGACCGGAGTTGGCCTGCTGTACGGCGTCCATACTGAGGGCGCGAATGGCATTGGCGAGTTCATTGCGAGTGGGCATCTAAGGCTCCTGCGGGAATGGGCAAAAAAATAAGGGCGCTATTTTCGCCTACTCCGCGCGCCACGGCAAATAAGGAAGGCGGGAATTTCACGCAGGGGCAGGCAGGGCGCTGGACGGGAGACGGGAGACGCTGAAGGGCGAGGCGCGCGACGCCACAACGGCGGGCACCCCGGAGGCACCCTGAACTCCATCCAGATTTTCGTATATAAAAATATTTTGATATAGATGCAAAGCCTGCTAGACTGCCCCGCCATGAGCCAGACTGCCGCCACAGACACCGCCAGCGACGCCCCCGATTACGGCGAGGCCCTGCTTGCGCTGTGCAAGGCCGGCGGTGACCCGCTGCGGCTGGCGATTCTGCGGGTGCTGAGCCGCGACGCCTACAGTGTGCGCGAGCTGTGCGAGATTCTCGACAACAGCCAGCCCGGCACCAGCCACCATCTGAAGATCCTGGCCAATGCCGGGCTGGTGGTCAGCCGCCGCGAGGGCAACACCATTTTCTACCGGCGCGACTACCAACCGCTGCTGCCGGCGCTGGAGACCCTGCAGCTGGGGCTGTTGGAGAGCGCTGACTGCCTGGCGCTGGAGCCGGCGGTAGAGCAGCGGCTGCAGGCCGTGCGCGCGGTGCGCGCCGAGCGCTCTCGGGCCTTCTTTGCCGAGCACGCCGGCGAGTTCCGCAGCCAGCAGGAGCAAATTGCCGGCTACGAGCTGTACGGACCCGGCACCGCCGAGCTGCTGGCCGCCAGCCAGCCCGAGGGCGGTGCGCTGGCGGTGGAAGTGGGCCCCGGCGAGGGCGCCTTTCTGGCCGAGCTGGCGCCGCGCTATCGGCGCGTGCTGGCGCTAGACAGCGCCGCGGCCATGCTGGAGCGCGCGCGCGAATTTGCCGGCGAGCGCTCACTGGACAATATCGATTTCATCGAGGGCGACACCGCCACCGCAGCGCTGCACGACATCAACGCCGACTGCGTGGTGATCAATATGGTGCTGCACCACGTGCCCTCGCCGGCGGCGATTTTCCAGGATGCCGCCGCCATGCTGGCCGAGGGCGGCATGCTCAGCGTCACCGACCTGTGCTCCCACGACCAGAGCTGGGTGCGCGAGGCCTGTGGCGACCTGTGGCTGGGCTTCGATCCCGAAGACCTCAGCCAGTGGGCACTCGCCGCCGGCCTGCGCGAGGGTCCCAGCGCCTACCTGGCCCAGCGCAACGGATTTCGGGTGCAGGTGCGACAGTTTTTTAAGGGCCGCGGCCCGCAGTAACAACCTTAAGCATCAAATTTGAGCAACACCTTTAATAGCGGCGATTTATAGCCAACAACGCGACAACGCTTGGAAACGAGGAAATCCACTGATGTCTGAATACGCTCTGTTTACCTCCGAGTCAGTCTCCGAGGGCCATCCCGACAAGATGGCTGACCAGATCTCCGATGCGGTGCTGGACGCCATCATCGCCCGCGACCGCCACGCCCGCGTCGCCGTTGAGACCATGGTCAAGACCGGCATGGCCATCGTCGCCGGTGAGGTCACCACCTCCTGCTACGTGGACCTGGAAGACATCATCCGCGACGTCATCACCGGCATCGGCTACAACAGCTCCGAGGTCGGCTTCGACGGCGCCAGCTGCGCGGTGCTCAACGCCATCGGCAAACAGTCGGTGGACATCGCCCAGGGCGTGGACCGGCAGAAGCCGGAAGACCAGGGCGCCGGCGACCAGGGCCTGATGTTCGGCTTCGCCACCAACGAGACCGAGGCGCTGATGCCCGCCGCGGTGCACTACTCCCACCGCCTGGTGGAGCGCCAGGCCTACCTGCGCAAGCACAACGTGCTGCCCTGGCTGCGCCCGGACGCCAAGAGCCAGGTGACCCTGCGCTACGACGCCGGCAAGCCGGTCGCCATCGACGCGGTGGTACTGTCCACCCAGCACGACCCGCACATCGCCGACAGCGACCTGCGCGAGGCGGTGATGGAAGAGATCGTCAAGCACGTGCTGCCCGCCGAGCTGCTGCACGCCGGCACCCAGTTCCACATCAACCCCACCGGCAAGTTCGTGATCGGCGGCCCGGTCGGTGACTGCGGCCTCACCGGGCGCAAGATCATCGTCGACACCTACGGCGGCGCGGCCCGTCACGGCGGCGGCGCCTTCTCCGGCAAGGACCCCTCCAAGGTGGACCGCTCCGCGGCCTACGCCGGCCGCTACGTGGCCAAGAACATCGTCGCCGCCGGCCTTGCCGACCGCTGCGAGATCCAGGTGTCCTACGCCATCGGCGTGGCCGAGCCCACCTCCATCGCCGTCAACACCTTCGGCACCGGCAAGATCAGCGACGACAAACTGGCCGCGGTGGTGCGCGACGTCTTCGACCTGCGCCCCTACGCCATCACCAACATGCTGGACCTGCAGCACCCCATGTTCCAGCCGACCGCGGCCTACGGCCACTTCGGCCGCGAGCCCTTCGAGCACAGCTACAAGTGGCGCGAAAACGGCGGCGAGGAAAAGAGCGAGACCTTTACCGCCTTTACCTGGGAGAAGACCGACAAGGTTGAGGAGCTGCAGGGAGCGCTGTAAAAACGGTCGGACGTCTGAAGTCGGACGTCTGACGCCAACAGTAGGGAGCAAGCGCCATGGAACGGCGGAAATACCAAAAGCTGGTGGTATGGCAGAAAGCGATGACCTTGGTCACCGACGTCTACCAGGCCGCCAGCGCACTGCCCGGCCACGAACGTTTTGGCCTGGCACAGCAGCTCAGACGGGCGGCGGTCAGCATCCCCTCCAATATCGCAGAGGGTGCCGGCCGCCACAGTGATCGCGAGTTCGCACGCTTTCTAGGGATTGCCAAAGGCTCCCTACAGGAAGTGGAAACACAACTCCTGATCGCCGCCAGGCTGAACTATTTGAGCAACATTGAACATTTGTTAGCGAGCATCGACCAGATCTTTGCGATGCTCAGCCGACTGAGAGACAAACTGGAAACTTAACGAAACGGTAAATCGGCCAGACGCCTGCGGCTTTTGCTTTTGCTTTTGCTTTTGCTTTTGCTTTTGCTTTTGCTTTTGCTTTTGCTTTTGCTTTTGCTTTTGCTTTTGCTTTTGCTTTTGCTTTTGCTTTTGCTTTTGCCGTTAGCGTCAGACGTCCGACTTCCGACGTCCGACTGAATATCGCAGAGGATTCAACCATGAGCACAGCAGCTGCAGCAAACACCAACTTCACCGACTACAAAGTCGCCGACATTTCCCTGGCCGACTGGGGCCGCAAGGAAATCCAGATCGCCGAGACCGAGATGCCGGCACTGGTCAACCTGCGCGAGCAGTACGGCGCCGCGCAGCCGCTGGCCGATGCCAAGATCCTCGGCTGTATCCACATGACCATCCAGACCGCGGTACTGATCGAGACCCTGGTGGCACTGGGCGCCGAGGTGCGCTGGTCTTCCTGCAACATCTTCTCCACCCAGGACCACGCCGCCGCCGCCATCGCCGCCGCCGGCATCCCGGTGTTCGCCTGGAAGGGTGAGACCGAGGAGGAGTACGAGTGGTGCCTGGAGCAGACCATTCTCAAGGACGGCGCCCCCTGGGAAGCCAACATGGTGCTGGACGACGGCGGCGACCTCACCGCCATGCTGCACGAGAAGTACCCGCAGGTGCTGGACAAGGTGCACGGCATCACCGAGGAGACCACCACGGGTGTACACCGCCTGCAGGAGATGCTGAAGCAGGGCACGCTGAAAGTGCCGGCCATCAACGTCAACGACTCGGTGACCAAGTCCAAAAACGACAATAAGTACGGCTGCCGCCACAGCCTCAGCGACGCCATCAAGCGCGGCACCGACCACCTGCTGTCGGGCAAGAAGGCGCTGGTGATCGGCTACGGTGACGTCGGCAAGGGCTCCGCCCAGTCGCTGCGCCAGGAAGGCATGATCGTCAAGGTCAGCGAGGTCGACCCGATCTGTGCCATGCAGGCCTGCATGGACGGCTTCGAAGTGGTCTCGCCCTACAACGACGGCATCAACGACGGTTCAGAGGCCAGCATCAACAGCGCACTGCTGGGCAACACCGATCTGCTGGTCACCACCACCGGCAACGTCAACGTCTGTGACGCCAACATGCTCAAGGCCCTGAAGAGCGGCGCCGTGGTATGTAACATCGGCCACTTCGACAACGAAATCGACACCGCCTTCATGCGCAAAAACTGGGAGTGGGACGAGGTCAAGCCGCAGGTACACAAGGTCTACCGCGACAAGACTAACAACGACCACCTGATCCTGCTGTCCGAGGGCCGCCTGGTCAACCTGGGCAACGCCACCGGCCACCCCAGCCGCATCATGGACGGCTCCTTCGCCAACCAGGTGCTGGCGCAGATCCACCTCTACGCGCGCAAGTTCGCCGACCTGCCGGCCGCCGACAAGGCCGCCGCGCTGAGCGTGGAAGTACTGCCCAAGAAACTGGACGAGGAAGTGGCAGCGCACATGGTGCGCGGTTTCGGCGGCGTTATCACCCAGCTGACCAAAGATCAGGCCGACTACATCGGCGTCAGCGTTGAGGGGCCGTTTAAGCCGGAGAGCTATAAGTACTAAAAAGCGGTCGGACGTCTGACGCTAGAAGTCGGACGCTTAACGGCAACGGGCTGATGGGCTGTTGCCTTTAGCGTCCGACGTCAGACTTCCGACGCCCGACCTCTAGACGAATACGCAGAGACACCCGCTTACCCGGGAACCATCCGATTATGAACAAACGATTCAGCTTCGAATTCTATCCCCCCAAGACCGATCAGGGCCGGGAAAAACTCAAGGCGGTGCGTGCAGAACTGAATGCACTGGCGCCCAGCTTTTTTTCGGTGACCTACGGCGCCGGCGGCTCCACCCGCGACAACACCCGCGGCACGGTGCTGCAGATGAAGGCCGAGGGGCTGGCGGTGGCGCCGCACCTGGCCTTTGGCGAAGACGATGACGCCCTGCTGCTGGACCTGCTGCACAGCTACAAGGATGCCGGCATCGACCGCATCGTCGCGCTGCGCGGCGATCGCCCCTCGGGCATGGGCGCGGTGCGCCTGGTCTACGCCCGCGAGCTGGTGGAGTTCATCCGCAAGCACACCGGCGATCACTTCCAGCTGGAGGTGGCGGCCTATCCGGAAATTCACCCGGATGCGCCCAACTATGCCGCCGACATCGACTTCCTGAAGGCCAAGCTGGATGCCGGCGCCAACAGCGCCATCACCCAGTACTTCTACAATGCCGATGCCTATTTCCACTTCGTCGACGCCTGTCAGCGTGCCGGCATCGACAAGCCCATTTATGCCGGCATCATGCCCATCACCAACTACGCCAATCTGGCACGCTTCTCACGCAACTGCGGCGCTGAGATTCCGCGCTGGCTGGCTCACAAGCTGGAGGGTTACGGCGACGACCTGGAAGCGGTCAGTGCCTTTGGCACCGAAGTGGTGACCGAGTTGTGCGAGAAGCTGTTGGCCGGCGGCGCGCCGGGCATCCACTTCTACACCATGAACCAGGTGGAGCCCACCGCCACCATCTGGCGCAACCTGAACCTGAGCTCGATCAACGGCAACGCAAGCCCGTAAAAACCACCGTCATTGCGAGCCGCCAACGGCGGAGCGGCAATCTCCCGGAGCTGTGCCTCCTCATGGAGATTGCTTCGCTGCGCTCGCAATGACGGGCTTTCTCGCGTCTCGCGCAAAACCGCCTAATCGCTGGTATCGTCCTCGGTAAACTTGCGCCCGGTAAGCTTCTCCCCCACCAGGCGCAGGCTGTCTTCCAGCAAATCCACACCCACCAGAATCACCACCTGGAAAACGGCGATCACTACCGCCACCACGTAGTACTCCAGCCCCACCACCACACCGATGGCCGCCATCACCCATATGGAGGCGGCCGAGGTGACACCCGAGATCACCCCGCCCTTGGACAGGATCACGCCGGCACCGAGAAAACCGACACCGGTGACCACCTGCCCCACCACCCGCGACGGATCGCCGAGCCCGTCGATCACGCTCATGCCCATTTTGACAAACACATAGGTACCCAGGCAGATCAGCGAGGACGTGCGCACACCGATGGGCTTGCCCTTGAGCTGACGCTCCAGGCCGACGATGCTGCCGGTGAGCAGCACCACGGCCAGCCCGGTCCAGGACATGGGTTCAATGGAAAACATGGGATCACCTCTGTCTGAGTATAGACAGGGCTCACAGCCACCTGCGACGGCGGAAGAACCAGAACTCGGCCACGCCCAGCACCGCCAACAGGCCGACGCAAATCCAGAAGGCGGCGCCGCTATCCACCCCCGGCATGCCGCCGACGTTGATGCCCAGCAGGCCGGTGACAAAACTCAGCGGCAGGAACACCGCGGCCACCACCGACAGCACGTACATGCGCCGGTTGAACTCCTCCGACAGCTGGTTGCTGAGCTCTTCCTGGGTGACGGCGGCGCGCTCGCGCACGCTGTCGAGCACGTCGATGTACAGCACCAGGCGGTCAGCCATTTCGCGAATGCGCAGTCGCTCACGCTCGCCAAACCAGCTCATCTGCTCGCCCTGCAGACGGTTGAGCGCCTCGCGCTGGGGAGCGATGTAGCGGCGCAGCCCAATCATCTGCCGGCGCAGGGTCGCCAGTTCGCTGCGCAGCACGGTGCGATCGCCACCGAGCACGGTCTCCTCCAG
>JBFHRT010000077.1:0-8034 GCA_041591575.1 Spongiibacteraceae bacterium | reverse complement strand
GGGTGTACCAGCTGACGCAGCTCGCGCAGGCCCTGTTTGGCGATGAGCATCACCCGCACCACTTTCATGCCGCCGGCGGTGGAGCCGCCGCAGCCGCCCATAAAGGCCAGGAACAGCAGCATCACCGGCAGGAAGCTGGGCCAGGCGGCGAAGTCGGCGGCGGCGAAGCCGGTGGTGGTGGCGATGGAGATGGTGTGGAACACGCCCAGCAGCAGGCTGTTGGGTAGGTCGTAGGTGTCGGTCAGCAGCAGGTAGCTGCAGATGCCGACGCAGCTCACCGCCACCATATAGACGTAGAAGCGGGTCTCGGAGTCGTGCAGGTAGTGGCGCAGGCTTTTCAGCCGCCAGGAGTAGAAGTGCACGGCGAAGTTGATGCCCGCCAGCAGCATAAACAGCGAGCAGATCAGCAAAATGGTGGGGCTGTCGAAGTAGCCGAGGCTGGTGTCGTGGGTGGAAAAACCGCCGATGGCAACGGTGGAAAAAGCGTGGCAGATGGCATCGAACAGGCTCATGCCGGCCAGCCAGTAAGCCAGCGCGCAGGCCACGGTGAGGCTGAAGTAGATCAGGAACAGCGCCTTGGCGGTGCCGGTGATACGCGGGGTGAGCTTACTCTCCTTTACCGGCCCCGGTGTCTCGGCGCGGTACAGCTGCATGCCGCCAATGCCCAGCACCGGCAGGATGGCCACCGCGATAACGATGATGCCGATGCCGCCCAGCCACTGCAGCAACTGGCGGTAGAACAGTATCGACACCGGTAGCTGATCCAGCCCGGTGATCACCGTGGCGCCGGTGGTGGTGAGGCCGGAGATGGACTCGAACACGGCGTCGCTGATGCTCAGGTGGGGGTTGGGGGCCAGCACGAAGGGCAGCGCACCGAACAGGCCCAGTACCGTCCAGAACAGCGCCACCACCAGGAAGCCGTCGCGCACGTTGAGGTCTTCATGCACCCGGTGCACGAACACCCACAGCAAGGCACCGGCGCCGAAGGTGAGCAAAAAGGAGCTGCCGAAGGCGACCAGCGCGCCATCGCCGGTGACGGCCGACATCAGCGCCGGTACACCCAAGGTCAGGCTGAACACCATCAGCAAGATGCCAATGACCTTGAGTATGACCCGAATATGCATGCTGCGCTGCGGTCTCCGTCAGAAGAAGGTGAAGCCGACCTGGAACAGGCGCTCCACCTGCTTGATCTTGCTTTTATCCACCAGGAACAGAATCAGGTGGTCTTCCGATTCCACCACCAGGTGGCCGTGGGCGATCAGCACTTCCTCGCCGCGGGCAATGGCGCCGATGCTGACGCCGTCGGGCAGCTCGATCTCGTCCAGCGCGCGCCCCACCACCTTGGAGGATTTGCTGTCGCCGTGGGCGATCACTTCCAGTGCCTCGGCGGCGCCGCGGCGCAGCGAGTGCACGTTGGAGATGTCGCCGCGGCGGATATGGGTGAGCAGGCTGCCAATGGTGATCTGCTGTGGCGACAGCGCGATGTCGATGTCGCCGCCCTGCACCAGCTCCACGTAGGCGGGGTTGGTGATCAGGGTGATGACTTTCTTGGCGCCCAGCCGCTTGGCCAGCATCGACGACATGATATTGGCCTCGTCGTCGTTGGTCAGCGCCAGGAACACATCCACGTCCTCGATGTTTTCGGCGGTCAGCAGCTCGTGGTCCGAGGCCTGGCCGTTGAGCACGATGGCGCGGTTGAGTTCCTCCGACAGCTGCCGGCAGCGCTCGTAGCTGCGCTCGATGATCTTGACGTGGTAGCGGTGCTCGATGGCCCGCGCCAAGCGCTCGCCAATATTGCCGCCGCCGGCGATCATGATGCGCCGGTAGGGGGTGTCGAGCCGCCGCAGTTCGCTCATCACCGGCAGTATGTTCTGCTTGGCGGCGATGAAGAAGATCTCGTCGCCGGCCTCCACCACGGTGTCGCCCTTGGGAATGATGGCCTCGCCGCGGCGAAAGATGGCGGCGACGCGGGTGTCGACCTTGGGCATGTGCTCGCGGATCTCGCGCAGCTCGCTGCCCACCAGCGGCCCGCCGTAATAGGCCTTGACCGCTACCAGCTGCACCCTGCCGTCGGCAAAGTCCAGCACCTGCAGTGAACCGGGGTACTGCAGCAGGCGCATGATGTAGCGGGTGACCAGCTGCTCCGGGGAGATGATGACGTCGATGGGCACGTCGCTGTCACCGAACAGCTGGCTCTTGCTGATGTAGGCGCGGGCGCGAATGCGCGAGATCTTGGTGGGGGTGCGGAACAGTGAGTAGGCCACCTGGCAGGCGACCATATTGATCTCGTCGCTGTTGGTCACTGCCACCAGGATGTCGGCGTCGTCGGCGCCGGCCTGGCGCAGCACGTCGGGGTGGGAGGCGCGGCCGGTGATGGTGCCGATGTCCAGCCTGTCCTGCAGTTCGCGCAGGCGATCGCCGTCCTGGTCGACGATGGTGACGTCGATATGCTCGCTGGCGAGGTTGGCGGCCAGCGTGGCGCCGACCTGACCCGCGCCAAGAATAATGATTTTCATGGGCAGAAGCTGCTAGGCCACGGTTGTTGTTATTGCTGCGGCCATTGTACGCGCGGCCGCGCCCCTTTACGAAATTGGCTGACTCGCGGCGCGGCTGCCTGCGCCTTTGTTATTCGAGCCCGCCCTTTACTAATCGAGCATAGTAGAAGCCGTCGGCGCCGCCGCTCTGGGGCAGCAGCTGTCGCCCGGCGCTCTGTACCAGCCCCCAGTCGGCGTCGATGGCCAACTCGGCGGCGTCGCCTTGGCGTGCCAGAAATGCCGACACCACCTCGCGGTTTTCCTGCGGCAGCAGCGAGCAGGTGGCGTACAGCAGTACGCCACCGGGCTTGAGCAGCGGCCACAGCGCGTCCAGTAACTGGCCCTGCAGGGTGGCCAGCGCGGCGATGTCGCCGCCGCGGCGATGCAGCTTGATGTCGGGGTTGCGGCGCAGCACGCCGGTGGCGCTGCAGGGGGCGTCCAGCAGGATGCGGTCGAAGGCCACTCCGTCCCACCAGCTGTCGGGTTGGGCGGCATCGCCGGCCACCAGGGTCGCGTCCAGCTGCAGCCGCTGCAGATTGTCGCGCACCCGGCCGAGACGCGCCTCGTCGACATCGATGGCCACCACCTCGGCGAGTTCGGGCTCGCGCTCCAGCAGGTGGCAGGTCTTGCCGCCGGGGGCGGCGCAGGCGTCCAGCACCCGCTGGCCCGGTGCCAGATCCAACAATTGCGCCGCCAGTTGCGCCGATTCGTCCTGCACGCTGACCAGACCGTCAGCAAAGCCCGGCAGTCTGTCCACCGGCAGCGGCTGCGCCAGGCGCAGGCCGTCCTCGGCGTAGGCGCAGGGGCTGGCGGCGATATCGGCATCAACCAGCTGCGCCAGGTAGTCGTCGCGGGTTCCGCGGCGGCGGTTGACCCGCAGGCACAGCGGCGGGTGGCCGTTGTTGGCCTCAACGATGGCCGCTGCCTGCTCGGGCCAGGCCTCTTTCAGTGCCGCCAGCAGCCAGTCCGGGTGGGCAGCCATGGCGGCCTCGCCCAGTGCCGCGCGCAGCGACTCACCCTCGCGCTGGTAGCGGCGCAACACGGCGTTGACCAGACCCTTGGCCCAGGGCTTGCCCAGGGCATCGGTGGCGTTGACGGTGTTGTTGAGCGCGGCGTGGGCGGGAATGCGCAGGTGGTCCAGCTGGTACAGGCCCAGGCACAGCAGCATGAACAGGTCGCGGTCTTTGGGTTTGAAGCCCTTTTGCAGCAGCGGTCGCAGTAGCCCCTGCAGCTGGAAGTAGTGGCGCAGGGTGCCGTAGCAGAGTTCGCGGTACAGCGGGCGCTGCTCCGGCGGCAGCCGCTGTTCGTCCAGCGGCAGCTGTCGCGACAGCGACTGGCCGTCGGCCACCGCCGCCAGACAGCGCGCCGCCGCCGCGCGCGGGTCTTTGCCGGCCTTGGGCTTAGCCATCGTGTTGGAAACGCGCGCCGGGCGCGAACAGCGCCGCGCGGGCATTGAGAATGTCGCGGGCAGCCAGGCGGCGGGCGCCGGGCAGCTGCAGCTCGGTCAGGCGCAGGCTGCCGTGGCCGCAGCAGACCACGATGCCGTCGCCGTCGGCGCTGACAATGGTGCCGGGTTCGGCGCCGCTGTCGGCGCTGGCCGCGGTGTCGGCGCTGGCGTTCCAGACCTTGACGCGCTCGCCGTCCAGCTCGCTGTAGCAGCCGGGGAAGGGGTTGAAGGCGCGCACCCGCCGCGCCAGCTCGGCGGCGTGCAGTTTCCAGTCGATGGCGCCCTCGGCCTTTTCGATCTTGGCGGCGTAGCAACTGAGGCTGTCGTCCTGGACCTCGCCGACGATGTTGCCGGCGGCCAGGCGCTGCAGCGCCTCGTTCAGCGCCGGTCCGCCCAGCGCGGCCAGCTTGTCGTGCAGGCTGGCGGCAGTGTCGTCGTCAGCGATGGCGCAGTGGGATTTGAGCAGCATGGCGCCGGTGTCCAGGCCCTCGTCCATCTGCATGATGGTGACGCCGGTCTCGCTGTCGCCGGCGGCAATGGCGCGCTGAATGGGGGCGGCGCCGCGCCAGCGCGGCAACAGTGAGGCGTGCACGTTGATGCAGCCAAGGCGCGGCGTGTCCAGCACCGCCCGCGGCAGGATCAGGCCGTAGGCCACCACCACCATCAGGTCGGCATTCAGCGCCGCCAGCTGCTCGCGGTCGGCGGCATCGCGGAAATTGTTGGGCTGGTACACCGGGATGCCGGCGGCGACGGCGCGCTGTTTAACCGGGCTGGCCTGCAGTTTCTTGCCGCGGCCGGCGGGGCGGTCGGGCTGGCTGTAGACGGCCACCACCTCGTGCTCGCCGGCGGCCAGCAATGCGTCCAGGTGAATGGCGGCAAACTCGGGGGTGCCGGCGAAGATCAGGCGCAAGGGGGCAGACTCACTCACGCGCGGCGCTTGTGTTCTTTTTCAAGCTTCTTGCGGATGCGCTGGCGCTTGAGGGGTGACAGGTAATCGACGAACAGCTTGCCGTCAAGGTGGTCGATCTCGTGCTGGATGCACACCGCCAGCAGGCCCTGGGGCTCGATGGTGAACTCCTCGCCGTCGCGGTCCAGCGCGGTAACGCGCACATGGGCCGGGCGCTGCACGGTTTCGTAGAAGCCGGGCACCGACAGGCAGCCCTCGTCGTAGTCCTGCAGGTCGCTGTCGAGTACGGTGATCTCGGGGTTGATGAAGACGTAGGGCTCGCTCTTGTCGTCGCTGGTGTCGATCACCACGATGCGCTGGTGCACGTTGACCTGGGTGGCGGCGAGGCCGACACCGGGGGCGTCGTACATGGTCTCGAACATGTCGTCGATCAGGCGGCGCATGTCGTCGTCGACGCTCTGTACCGGCTTGGCCTTGGTGCGCAGCCGCGGATCGGGGAATTCGAGGATGTCCAGTATTGCCATCGGGATTGTGACCAAGTTGTCGTGTATATTGAGCTGTTACTGCTAAGATTATGATCAATAAGGCATAATCGCCAGAAAGTGCACGCCGCAGCAGTACTTGGCTATTATACCGGTTGCGCTGACTATTTGCCCGGTCTGCGGCGCACAATTGCCGCTGCCGGGCAAAATCGCTGATGGGGCTGCCAGTTGAAGGACAACAACATGAAAAAGACGCTGTCGGGAGCGCTGCTGGCGCTGTCTGTGACCACCACCGCTCTGGCCGACGACGCGCCGTCAGCAGCAAGCGCCGAGCCCCAGCAGACCGTTCACACAAAAACCGTCTCTAAGAAAACAGAGGTCCGCTCCGGCGACGTGCTCACGGTGAAAGCCGACCACCCCGAGACCTATGTGGTGGTCAAGGGCGACACCCTGTGGGACATCTCCTCCACCTTCCTGGAAGACCCCTGGCTGTGGCCCGAGCTGTGGCACTACAACCCGCAGGTGGAAAACCCGCACCTGATCTACCCCGGCGACGTGCTGCGGCTGATCTGGGTGGACGGCAAGCCGCGCCTGGTCAAGGTCACCACCCGCCGCGGCGGCGACGTCAAACTGAGCCCGCAGATGCGGGTGTCGGACCTGCAACAGGCCATTCCCAGCATTCCGTTGGATGTGATTGCCCCCTTCCTCAAGGACAGCCGCGTGGTGGAAAGCGGCGTGCTGGAGCGTGCGCCCTACGTGCTGGCGGGTAAAGAGGGCCACATCATCGCTGGCGCCGGCGGCGACATCTACGCCCGCGGCCAATTCGGCGAGGACAAGGTCTACGGCATCTACCGCCGCGGCCAGGTATTCACCGACCCCGACAGCGGCGAGGCGCTGGGCATCCAGGCTCGCGACATCGGCGTCGGCAAGCGCATCGCCATGAACGACGACATCGCCACCCTGGTGCTGAACGAGACCCACGAGGAGATCCGCCGCGGCGACCGCCTGTTGCCCCAGGAGGACCGCCACCTGCGCGCCCGCTTCGAGCCCAAGGCGCCGGAAGGCGACATTGAAGGCAAGATCATTGCGGTGGAAGGCGGTGTCACCCAGGTCGGCCATATGGACGTTATTGTGGTCAACCGCGGCGAGCGTGAGGGCCTGCGCGCCGGCGACGTCATGGCCATCTACCAGACCGGCGAGCTGGTGCGCGACGAGATCGCCGGTGAGGTAGTGCGCGTGCCCGATACCCGCGCCGGCCTGATGATGGTGTTCCGCGCCTTCGACAAGGTCAGCTACGGCCTGGTGCTGCAGGCGGAAAAGCCGCTGACCATTGGTGATAAGGTGTTGAATCCGTAACAGCCGTCGGACGTCTGAAGCTGGACGTCGGACGCTTAACGGCAACAACATAAAAGCAAAGCAAAAGCGGCCTACCGTGCCGGCGCCTACCGTAGGGTGCGCCGCGCGCACCGCCGACCACAGAATTTGAATCTGGTTGGACGCCTGGGCGTTGCCACGCAAATTATCGCGGCAGCAAACCGCTTTGGCGTCCGACTTCAGACATCAGACTTCCGACCGCTTTTGAAGGAATGAACCATGGACGGTTCTGTCATCGACTGCCCCGCGCAGTGCCCCACCGTGGACGGCTCCGATCTGGACGCCGCCGCCATCGACGCCTGGCTGCTGTTGCAGCAGCTGCCGGGCCTCAGCGCCAAAAACCTCTCTGCCTTGATCACCGAGCGCGGCGACGCCGAAACCCTGCTCGCCCTGCCCGAACCTGATCTCAAGGCGCTGGGGGTGCCACCGCGCTGGCTGGCTGCCCGCCGCGAGGCCCTGCGCCGGCCCGAGTACAGTGAATACGCCCAGCGCGCGCGTCAGGCCCGCCGCTGCCTGGCGGCCATTGGCGGTTCGCTGCTGCCGCTCACCGATGCCCGCTACCCCGCGCTGCTGCGCGAGACCGCAGCGCCGCCGCCATTGCTCAGTTACAGCGGTGATTTGTCGCTGCTGGAGCGCCCGGCACTGGCCATGGTCGGCAGCCGCCGCGCCAGTCGCAGCGGTTGCGACACCGCCCATGCCTTCGCCCGCGAGCTGGCGGCAGCCGGTATGGTCATCAGCAGCGGTCTGGCGCTGGGTATCGATGGCGCTGCCCACCGCGGCGCACTGGCAGGCAACGGTGGCACTATCGCTGTGCTCGGCACCGGCCTCGATGTGCCCTACCCCGCCGCCCACCGCGCGCTCTACCTCGACATCGCCGAGCGCGGCCTGCTGCTGTCGGAGTTCGCCCCCGGCAGCCCGCCGCGCCCCAGCCAGTTTCCTCAGCGCAACCGCATCATCAGCGGCCTCAGCCTCGGTGTGTTGGTGGTGGAGGCGGCGCCGCGCAGCGGCTCGCTGATCACCGCGCGCATAGCGGCCGAGCAGAATCGCGAGGTGTTCGCGGTACCCGGCTCCATCCACAACCCCACCAGCCGCGGCTGCAACGAGTTGATCCGCCAGGGCGCGGCGCTGGTGGCCACCGCCGCCGATATCCTCGCCGAACTGCGCGGCTGGTTGGTGAGCGGGCCCGGCCAACCCGTCGCGGCGATGGACGCGCCCAGCGACGCCGATGCCGCCGCCAGCGCCGAGGAGTGCGCGCTGCTGGCATTGCTGGGCTTCGAGCCGACCCCGGTG
>JBFHRT010000076.1:0-8060 GCA_041591575.1 Spongiibacteraceae bacterium | reverse complement strand
GGCCTGCAGCGCGTACACCAGGGTGGCGGTGTGTTTGGCTTCGGTTTCTGTGTTATGCGCGCTGGCGGTTAGGGTTTTCATGGTGTTCTGTTCCAGTACGGCATCCCTGCGAATTGATGGTGATTGTGCTAGCTGCGGCTGGCAGTCGACTTAAGGCTTTGAGACGTGAGTGTAAGCGCGCCGAGCCGTTGTTTTGTTGCCTTGCTAGTGGTGACAGGCAGCGCCTTTCGCTATCGCAATGTCTGGCTGTGGCGAATGGGGCGGCCTGTCACCAGCAGCTCAGCTACTGATACATTGGCTTGCCGCTGTTGAGGTTAAGCCAGCCCTTGGCGATGCGATAGATCACCCATACGGTGTTGGCGATCAGCAGGAAGTATCCGACGACAAAAACGGCGGTAGCGATGCCGATCAGCAACCACAGCAGGCTGAACCAGAAGGTACGGATCTGCCAGTGGAAGTGAGACTCGGCGAGAGTGCCTTTGACTTCGCTGCGTTTGACGTAGTTGATGATGACGGCGACCAGGTAGGTGATGCCGAGCAGTAACGAGGCGGCCTGCAGCACGTATACCAGGGTGGCGGTGCTTTTGGCATCGGCGTCTGCGCTGGTTGCGGTGGCGGTGATGTCGTTCATAAACTTCTCCTTGTTGTTATGTGTGATTCCTTGTTGCGTGCTCTGTGGTGACAGCACCTGTTTATGGTAAGCGGGAATGGATGGCGATGGCCAGAGGGGTTTTGTGGGGGGTGGATGTGCGGATAAATCCGCACCTACATGGTCTCTGCCACGCTGATGGAGATTGCCGCGTCGCTGCAAAGCGCTCCTCGCAATGACGGCATTTTTCGTGCAGTTGTAGGGTGCGCCGTGCGCACCGCCTTACACATTGGTGGGGCATAGCCTGTGAATTGGACTGAGCTGGTGACGGCTACGCCGCTTCAAAATCCAGCGGCTGGATATCGTCCAGATTCACTGTATTGCGGGCAACCCAGAGGTCGTACATGTCCTGCATGGCGAGCCAGCTCTCGGGGGAGCGTCCCAGCACCTTGGCAAGTCGCAGCGCCATTTCCGGGCTGATGCCGCTTTCACCTTTCAGCAGCCGCGACAAAGTGGAGGGTGCAACACCAAGGCTGGCGGCGAGCTGGCGTGAGCTGATTCCGAACGGTTCCAGATACACTTCCCGAATGAACTCACCCGGGTGCGGCGGATTATGCATGGTCATCAGTGATAATCCTCGTAATCAAGCACGTAGGCATTGCCATCTCGGAACTCGAAGGTCATGCGCCAATTGCCGTTTACCCAAATTGAACACCGCCCTTTGTCTTTGCCCTTTAGCGGGTGAAGGCGAAAACCAGGAATATCCATGTCTTCAATTGTGGTGGCGGTATCGAGGGCTGCCAGCTGCATTCGCAGCTTTCTGGCATGATCCGACTGAACCCCTGCCGTGCTACCGGTTGCGTAAAACTGCTCCAGTCCTTTGTGGCGGAATGATTTGATCCTGAGGTGAGTTTAATGTGTTGCGCACCGCGCAACAAGGGCGTAAGTGCCAGCCACCAATACGGCTACCTGCGTGCATGGATCGAAAGTGAGCCTAGCGGTCTGCGTGGGCAATGGCAGTTATCGACAGAGCAAAAAAACGGGGCCAAGTGGCCCCGTAGAAAGGTGTGGTTTTATAGCGCTTATAGCCCCAGTGAGTCCAATGCGCAGCCGATCAGACCAGAGCAGGCCTGGGTGACTTCTACCTGGGCCCAGCCGCTGTAGGCGGAGGCGCCGCCGTCGTTGGTGGCGCGCACCCGGTAGCGGAAGGTGCCGGTGCCGCTCTGGTCGATTACTGAAGTGACGTTGGCGCCAGTGCTGGCCACTGCAGTGGTGCTGCCCCAGCTGCCGTTGTTCAGCTTCTGGCGTTGCACTTCAAAGCCGCTTTCATTGTCGCTGTTGTCGCTCCAGGACAGGGCCGCGCTGCTGTCGTCGCGGTTCTGGGCGCTCATGGCGCTGGGTGCCGCGGGCGGTGTCGGTAGTGCCTCGGTGCTGGCGCTGGCCACGTTGGAGTAGCCGGTTTCGTTGCCGGCCAGGTCGCGGGCCTTCACCTGCCAGCTGTAGCTGGTCTCGGGGCTGAGGCCACTGGCGCTGTACTGGGTGCTGGTCTGCCAGCCGCTGTCGCTGCAGCCACTGCCGCCGGCCACACAGGCGAAGTAGTACTGCAGTTCGCCGCTGTTGTCATCGGTGGCGGTGGTCGCGGTCATGCTCAGGCTGCTGTGGCCGCTGGCGGTCGGAGCCAGTGCCCAGGTCATCGGGTTGGGGGTGGGTGCGGTGACGTCGGGTGCCGCCGGCGGTACGTTGCCGCTGATGAAGTACTGGCCCTGGCTGCCATAGTCGTTGTAGGGGCTCTGGCTGGAGCCGACGCCGGTGATGCTCAGGTAGTAGGTGCCGGCGGCGACGTTGGCGCTGAGATTGGCGGCGGTGTCGTTTTGCGGATCGGCGGTGGCCAGCACGTTGCCATTGGCGTCGCTCAGGGTGGCCTTGATGTCGAGGTTGGCGCCGCGATTGTTGGCGCGGTAGAAAGCGGCCCAGGCCGGCTTGACGGTCAGCTCCACGGTGCCGGCAGCTGAGGAAAAGGCGAATACGTCGACGTCACTGCGGCTGCCGATCACGCCCTTGTTGGCCGGGTCGGCGTTGTCGGCGTCGTTCTGCGGGGTGGTGTGGCTGATGCTGCCGTCACCATTGACCACCAGCAGGCTGGCGCCGGAGCGGGTGTCGGCATGGTCGTCGGCGGCCATGCTCACCTTGCCGGCGATGATGGCGATGTCGTCCTGCTGGTTATTGGCATCGCTGTATTCGCCCTGGCTCCACTGGCTGACGTTGCGGCCGTAGCCGGTGCCCATGATCGGCCCCCAGCTCACCGCGCCGCTGCCGTGGCCGCCGTAGTAGCCCCTGGAGCTGGTGCCGTCGTGACCGAGGCCCATGTTGTGGCCCATTTCGTGGGAGGCGGCTTCTACTACATAAGGCGGGAAATCGGGGCCGAGGTTGTCGGCGTAGACCAGTGCCGGCGAGTAGTAGGGGTAGTTGGAGCGGCCGTAGACGTTGACGTAGGCGACGCCGCCGGCACCCTGGGCGGGCATCGCGCGGCCCAGCTCGTCGCTGTCGTCGGTGAGCAGCAGGTGGCCGGTGTGGGGGCCGAAGCTGGCCGGCGCCTCGGTGGTGACGTCGACGTCGAAGGCGGCGTAGTCCTCGGCGATGCGGTACCAGATCTCGGCGATTTTCTGCTTTTCAGCGTCGCTGAAGCTGGTGGGGTTGCCGTCGGTGTCGAAGGGCTTGGCGTAGAGCGGGTCGGTATTGCCGTTCCAGGCGGTGCCGGTGATGGTGTGGCCGTCGAAGTCGACGAAGATGATCTTGCTCGCTCCGGGCTTGCTGTGCAGGGCGAACACGTTGTCGACCGCGGCGCTGGCACTGGCTTGGGGCTCGGCTTGGCTGGCGCCCTCGGTTTCGCTGGCAGCTGCGTCCGGCAGGTGGCTGTCGATATAGAACACGCCGCCGTCGGCATCGACATGGATGTTGTCGAGGTCGGCCTCGGGGAAGCTGAAGCTGTGCAGCCATTCCAGCGCCCGCTCGCGGGCTTCCGGTGTCAGTGCTTCCAGGCTGGAGCGCAGCTGACCCAGCGGCAGTTGCTCGATGGTGAACGGTGCGTCGGCGCCGAACAGGCGGGCTTCCTGGGCCAGGCTTGCCGGTGCCGCCAGTGCACACAGCACGGCCCCCAGGGCGAGTCTCTTGTTCATTATTGTGTCCCCTTGTGGATCTTTTTTTGCTTATTGAGTGGCGCCACTGTAGTCGGCGGCGCCGCTGCAGCGCGCGAAGGGGGTCACATTTTGCGCCCGCAATTGCGGAAAATTACCTGACAATTGAACGGGTTATCAAAATGGCACGGCAGCGGTTAAGGGCGCCGCGGCGATGATGAGCGCCGCGGCAATAGCGGGAGGGTGTTGCTAGCTGAGCAGGGTTTGCGCGCGCGCGGCCGGCGGTGGCGGGTCGGCGAGCGTGCCGCTGGGGGGGCGCTTGGTCTTGCGGTAGTAGCGCTTGAGGTAGTGGCGGCCGTTTTCACGGATGACCTGGTAGTAGCGCGGCAGGCTGTCGCTGGCCTCGCTGTGCCCTCCTCCGCGCCGGGTAGCCACCGTCAAGTGGCTGTCGTAGGCCTGATTGCCGCTGCGGCTTTCCGCGTGGGCGTCGACGCACAGTGCCTGTGCGTGAGTCACAAAGGCGGCGTCCCTGGCTGCCAGATCGCCACAACAACTGCAGACGGCCAGCGCGACCGTCAGTGTGGTGTTCATAAACTACCCCTTGCTTCGGGAATGCATGTAACGTCACTTGAGCTGTTACTAGAAACGTAGATGCAAAAGCCAGCAAGCGCGAGTGTTAGCCGCGCAGAGAATGATTAATTCTCAATGGGGGCGGGTTTGTTACTTTGGTTCCGGCGAGTGTAGTACAGGTGGCAGCGCGGGCCACTCAGTGCGAGCGTTGTAACTGAGCTGAGGGGGTGGTTTACGTTGTCGCCCTTGGGGGGCGCCGGCGGTGTCAGTTCGCCGGCGGTTGTGGCGCAGCGCCGGCACTGCCGTTGCTGCCGGAGATCGCCTTGATCTGGGTGTCGGTCCAGTCGCGGACCTGCTCGGTGAGGCTGCGGCTGTCACCGTCGGCGCTGGGGATGGGCTCGCCGATGACCACAGTGACGGTGCCGGGGCGGATCAGAAAACTGCGGCCCGGCCAGAACTGGCCGGCATTGTGGGCCACCGGCAGTATCGGCACGCCGGCCTGGATGGCCAGCCCGGCGCCGCCGCGGGCGTAGCGGCCCATCTGGTCGTAGCGGGTGCGGGTGCCCTCGGGGAAAATCAGCACGCTGCAGCCGGATTCAAGACGCTTGACGCCCTCGCTCATGGTCTGGCGCATGGCCTGCTTGGGGCTGCCGCGGTCGATGGCGATGGCGCGCATGGATTTCAGCGCCCAGCCAAAGAAGGGAATGCGCAGCAGTTCGCGCTTGAGCACCACGCAGGCGGGAAACAGGTACCACTGCAGGAAGAAAGTCTCCCACTGGCTGGAGTGCTTGCTCAGCGCCACGAAGCGCTCCTTCGGCACCTCGCCCTGCACCCGGTAATTGACACCGCAGGTCAGGCGCAGCCACAGCATGATGGCGTGGTTGCCAGACACCATGTAGCGCCCGCGGATCGCGAACGGCAGCGGGCTCATCAGCACGCCGCTGATACTGAAAAACAGCACGATTACGGCCAGCCCGGCAAAGAACAGGGTCGAGCGCAGGGCGACGATGGGAGTGCTCTGGGTCATGGGCGGTCGCTCGTCTCTGATTGTTTGTCGGCGATCAGCTTGTTGTCGATCAGATAGTCGGCAACGGCGGCGAGATCGTCGAACACCGCCAGCTCGGGCCAGTCGCCGGCCTCGCCGCTGCGGATGTTGGCGAGGGTCTTCTCGCCCTTGCCGGTTTTCACCAGCAGCGGCAGGCAGCCGCGGGCAACGCCCGCCTGCAGGTCGCGCAGGGAATCGCCCACCAGGGCAGCGCCGGCCACCTCCACCGCCAGTTCGCGGGCAATGGCGTCGATCAGCCCCGGCAGTGGCTTGCGGCAGTCGCAGCCGTCGTCGGGGGTGTGCGGGCAGAAGAAGAACCCGGCGATCTCGCCGCCGGCGGCTTCCACCAGGGCGCTGCACTTGTCGTGCATGGCGGCCAGGTCGGCGCCGTCGAACAGACCGCGGCCCAGGCCCGACTGGTTGGTGGCCACCGCGATGGTGAAGCCGGCAGCGCACAGGCGGGCGATGGCGTCGATGCTGCCGGGAATCGGCTGCCACTCGTCGGCGGATTTGACGAAGGCGTCGGAGTCTTGATTGATGACGCCGTCGCGGTCGAGGATTACCAGGCGGTTCATTCTTTGCCCGGCACCAGCAGCGAGATGTCGGCCACCTGCAGGAACATGGCACGCAGTCGCGCCAGCAGCGCCAGGCGGTTGTCGCGCAGCACCTCGTCCTCCACCATCACCATCACCTTGTCGAAGAAGTGGTCCACCGCCTCGCGCAGGCCGGCCAGCTGCTGCAGGCCCTCGCCGTAGTTACCGGCGTCGAACAGCGGCTGCACCTGCTGCTGCAGCTCCTCCAACTGAGTGGCCAGCTCCAGCTCGGCGGGCTCGGCCAGCAGGCTGACGCTGACGCTGCCGCTGACCCGACCCTCGCCCTGCTTGGCCAGTAGGTTGGACACGCGCTTGTTGGCGCTGGCCAGGGCCTGGGCCTGGGGCAGTTGGCTGAACTGGTGCACCGCGTGCACGCGGCGGTCGATGTCGCCAGGCTCACTGAGCTGTTTGGCGGTCACCGCCAGGAACACCTCGGCGGCGATGTCGCGGTCTTCGTAGTAGGCGCGCAGGCGCTCCACCATATAGGCCAGCACGGTCTCAGTCAGGCCGTCGGCGGCCGGCAGCGCGCCGTGCTGGGCGATGGCCAGCTCGATGCAAGTGCGCAGGTCCAACGGCAGCTGCTTCTCGATGATGATGCGCAGAATACCCAGGCAGGCGCGGCGCAGCGCGAAGGGGTCGCGCGAGCCGCTGGGCGGCTGGCCGATGCCGAAAATGCCGACCACGGTGTCGAGGCGGTCGGCCAGGGCGATGAGGCTGCCGACCAGGGTGCTGGGCAGCTCGTCGCCGGCGAAGCGCGGCATATACTGCTCGTTCATGGCCTTGGCCACGTCCTCAGGCTCGCCGTCGTTCTGGGCGTAGTAGTAGCCGGCAATGCCCTGCAGCTCGCCGAACTCGTACACCATGTCGGTGACCAGATCGCTCTTGCACAGCTCGGCGGCGCGGGCCACGTGTTCGGCGTTAGCGCCCAGGCCCTCGCCCAGTGCCAGCGCGATGGCGCGAATGCGCTCGGTCTTGTCGTAGATGCTGCCCAGTTTTTCCTGGAACACGATGCCCTTGAGCTGCTCGCGGCGGGTCGCCAGCGAGGTCTTGCAGTCGGTCTCGTAGAAGAAGGCGGCGTCACTCAGGCGCGGGCGGATGACGCGCTCGTTGCCGTCGATCACCTGCGCCGGGTCCAGGCTCTCGATATTGGACACGGTGATGAAGTGCGGCAGCAGGTGGCCTTCGCGATTTTCCACGTGAAAATATTTCTGGTGCTCCTTCATCGACGAGATTAGCGCCTCGGCGGGCACCTTGAGAAAGCGCTTCTCGAAGCCGCCGGCCAGCGCCACCGGCCACTCCACCAGCGCGGTGACTTCTTCCAGCAGGTCCTCGTCGATCACCGCGTGGCCGCCCAGCTCGTGGCCGCAGGCCTGCACCTGGTCGCGGATCAGCGCGCCGCGGGCGTCGAAGTCAGCGATGACGTAGCCGACGTCTTTCAGCAGTTTTTCATATTCGGCGGGCTCGCCCACGCTCAGCGAGCGGTTGGCGTGGAAGCGGTGGCCGCGGGTCTGGCGACCGGCCACGGCGCCCAGCAGCTCACAGTCGACCACGTCCTGGCCGAACAGCATCAGCAGCCAGTGCACCGGGCGCACAAATTCGGCGCGGCTGGCGCCCCAGCGCATGCGCTTGGGAATGGGCAGTGCGCGGATGGCGGCGTCGACGATGCCGGGCAGCAGCGAGGTCAGTTCCACGCCGGGTTTTTCGGAACAGTAGTAGAGCTTCTCGGCGCCCTTCTGCTCAGCGCGGCCCAGCTCGGACACCTCCACGCCGACGCGGCGGGCAAAGCCCTCGGCGGCCTTGGTGGGCTTGCCGTTGGCGTCGAAGGCGGCCTTCACCGGCGGCCCCCAGCTCTCCACGGTTTCGCTGGCGGTGGTGACGGCAAGCGCCGGCACGCGCACCGCCAGGCGGCGCGGGGTGGCGAATACGGTTGCGTCGAACAGCTCGTCGGCGCACAGCGCGCCGGCGTCGCGCAGGCCTTGGATCAGGTTGTTCTCAAAGGCCTGGGCCAGGCCCTTCAGTGCCTTGGGCGGCAGTTCTTCGGTGCCGAGCTCGACTAGAAAATCGCGGTGTTCCATCAGTTGCTGCCTCCGTCTGCGGCCAGTACCTCATCGCGCAGGGTCTGCGGTGCC
>JBFHRT010000075.1:0-8071 GCA_041591575.1 Spongiibacteraceae bacterium | reverse complement strand
TGCACGATATGGCGCAGGCCCATGGCCGCGGCCTGGCCGATGACGTTGCGGGTGCCGCCGACATTGGTGGCAAAAACCCGCTCCTCATCGCGCTTGTTAGTGGAAACAAAGGCGGCGGTATGCACCACGCCGTCGCAGCCTTCCAGAGCCGCCGCCACCGCCTCGGCGTCGGTCACATCGCCGCTGACCACGTCATCGAACTGGGCGCCGTGGCGGGCCATCAGCCGCGCGAGCTTGTCGGGACTGCGCACCAGTAGCCGCGGTTGGTGCCCCGCCTGTTGCAGCGCCAGTGCTGTATAGGAGCCGATGAAGCCAGTACCACCTGTGACCAGTATTCGCATTGCCGTTCCCTCTACGCGCGATTCTGTCGTGGCTGCGCCGCTGTTAGCGCGGCCGTAATATTCGTGTAACAGGCTGAATTGTAAGTGTAATTACGTAGGGAAAGAAACAGCCCGAGGCAGTAGTTTGGTAACTGGGAGGCCCCGTGACAGCTTTGGGGCACCGCTCTGGTGTAAGCGATCGGACGGTGATTGGTGAGACCTGCCGGGGGAGCCGGCCGGTGCCAAGGTCGCGCTTGACGCAGAGACCGCTACGGGGGGAGGATAGTCGATATGGCGCAACACACGGTATTGGTTGTAGACGACTCCAGCGGCGACCGCCTGGTTATCAAGCGGGCGTTCGAGCGCTCGCACCGCGACATCAAGCTGGTGGAGCTGATCGACGGCGAAGAGCTGGTCAACTATGTTGACCGCAAAATCCCGTTCAAGGATACCGTGCTCTATCCCAACCCTGACCTAATCCTGCTCGACATCAATATGCGCCGCCTCGACGGCAAAAAGGCGCTGCAGATCCTGCGCACCCGCGACGAGTACAAGGATGTGCCGGTGGTGATGCTCACCACCTCCTCGCGCGAAAAAGACATCACCGAATCCTTTGCCCTGGGCAGCTCCGACTACATCACCAAGCCGGAAAATTTCAAAGACTTCATGCAGGCCATCAACAACGTCTGCAGCTACCTGGACAAGTGCCCCGGCGGTGAACCCAGCGTGTCGCGGGCTCACTAACGACTCCCGTGCCGGCCTTTTTGCGGGAAAAGCTCCCTCCCCGTTAGCGCCTTCCGGCGTACCGGCACAATGCCGGCAATACGCGCCAATATGCCCCACTGAACCGCCCCCGACCGCCGCTTCGCGGCTGTTTTCCGTCTGCCCAGCTGATAAATACTGATGTCAGCCTTTGACGAACATTGCTGATAAGGAGCACAAGATGTCGGGAGACCAGGGGCAAACTGATGCAGAATGTCCGTTTCAGTACGCGCTGACAAAGCTGGCCGGCCCCCGCGACGCCGCTGACCTGCGCCGTTTGGTGGCGCTGCCGGCGCTGCCGCTGTCACCGCCGGGGGCGCCGCTGACCCGGGCCGAACTCGCCCACCTGCTCAACCTGCTGCTGTTTGCCGATCTGCTGCAGCGGGTGCCCCAGGCGCGCCTGTACGCCGAGGATGAGGCCTGCCGTGGCCGCCTGCTGTTTCTCGACCACGGCGCGGTGCGCTCGGTGGTGGAGGTGGAGCAGGGCGCGCTGCCGCCCGGTCGCGCCGCTTTTGCCCGGTTGTTAGAGCCGCTGGGTTTTCGCCAGGTTGCGGTCTATCCACTGCAGCGCATCCGCATGACCGGCTACGCCTATTGCCACGCCGACTACCCGGAGCAGCTGGCCCAGTTCTTCGTCAGCGAGCTGCACGCCGCGCAGTTTTCCGAGGACTTTCGCGCGGCCGCGACGGCGGTGCTGGGCAGCAGCATCGACCCGCTGGACGGGGAATCGCTGGCGCTGCTGGAGCAGCTGGCCAGGGACGCCGCGCTGCCGCTGGCCGAGGCGCTGGCGTTATTGCCGGCGCTGGCGCGCTGTTTTCGCCGCCATCACGATCCGCCGTGGCTGGCCGACTACGAGCGCCTGCGCGCCGAGTCTGCCGAAATGGCCTGGATCGCCACCGAGGGCAGCGCCTACAACCACGTCACCGACCGCGTCGACGATGTACAGGCGCTGAGCGAGCGCCAGCGGGCGCTGGGACGGCCGATCAAGGACAGTGTGGAAATCTCCCGCGACGGCAGCGTGCGCCAGACCGCCTTCCGCGCCGGCAGCGTCACCCGCCTGTTTCGCGGCGACGACGGCCCGCAGCTGCTGCAGGTGCCGGGCTCCTTTATCGAATTTATCAGCCGCGACCGATTGCCCACCGACGGCGTGCTGGACCTGCGCTTCGACGCCGCCAATGCCCAGGGCATCTTCAGGATGACGGCGGGCTGACGGCGCCGCCAGGGCTGCACGCCAGGCCGCAACGCGGCACCATTTACTTCCCCGTATCGCGCTTTTCTGGATATGGCGGTTGCCACCGCCAGTGGAAGCTGCTATAAACTGAACGATGTTCAGTATCGAGATGTGAGGATTCGATCATGGCGGAGCGCCAAGGACAGTTTCGGCTGCTGGCTCAGCGCCGCTTCGGGCCGTTTTTTCTGACGCAGTTTCTGGGGGCCTTCAACGACAACCTCTATAAGAATGCGCTGGTGATTCTGATCGCGTTCCAGGGCGGAGTGTGGGCATCGATGGAGTCGGGGCTGAGTAGCGATGTGTTGGTCAATATCGCAGCCGGCCTGTTTATCCTGCCGTTTTTCCTGCTTTCGGCGACCGCCGGCCAGCTGGCAGACAAATACGACAAGGCCACGCTGATGCGCTGGATCAAGGGCCTGGAATTGCTGATTATGGCTGCTGCGGCCGCCGCCTTCACCCTGCAGAGCCTGCCCTTACTGATCGCGTTGCTGTTTCTGATGGGCGTGCAGAGCACGTTTTTCGGGCCGGTGAAATACGCCTACCTGCCCGCCCATTTGGGCGAGCAGGAATTGACCGGCGGCAATGGCCTGGTGGAGCTGGGTACTTTCCTGGCGATTTTGCTCGGCACCATCGCCGGCGGCGAACTGGCCCATATCGCCGCCGCTCACAGCCATCTGATCGGCGCTGCGGTGGTGGCGGTGGCCGCGGCCGGCTGGCTGGCCAGCCTGCGCATTCCCGCCACCGCGCCGGTGGCCCGGGAACTGACAATCAACTGGAATCCGCTGACGGAAACCACGCGTATTCTCGGCTACGCGCGCGAGAACCGTGCCGTGTTTCTCTCCATTTTGGGTATTTCCTGGTTCTGGGCGGTGGGCGCGATGTACCTGGCCCAGCTGCCCAACTATGTGCGGGTGGAGCTGGGCGGCAACGAGCAGGTGGTGACGGCGCTGCTGGCGGTGTTCTCACTGGGCATTGGCTTGGGCTCGATGCTCTGCGAGCGCCTGTCGGAAGGGCGCATCGAGTTGGGCCTGGTGCCCTTTGGCGCTGCCGGCATCGTCCTGTTCGGCCTGCACCTCGCCTTTGCCGATGTCACAGCTCACGCTGGCGCAGTGGATGTGAGCGGCTTTCTGGCGCTGGCGGGCAGCGGACGTGTGCTGGTCGATCTCGGCCTGATCGGCCTGTTTGGCGGCTTTTACATCGTACCCCTGTACGCGTTGATCCAACACCGCTCGCCGCCGCAGCGGCTGTCGCGCATCATTGCCGCCAACAGCGTGATGAATGCCCTGTTTATGGTACTGGCCTCGGTGTACGCGGTGGCGGCGCTGGGAGCGGGGCTGAGCATTCCGCAGCTGTTCCTGGTGACGGCGGTGATGACTGCGGCGGTGTGCCTGTTTATTTTCACGCTGGTGCCCGAGTTCACCATGCGCTTTATCGTCTGGCTGTTGGTGCACACCATCTACCGGATGAACAAGCGCGGCATGGCGCATATCCCGGAGCAGGGCGGCGTGCTGCTGGTCTGCAATCACGTCAGTTTTATGGATGGCCTGATACTGGCCGGCGCCGTGCGTCGCCCGGCGCGTTTCGTGATGTATCACAAGGTGTTCGATGTGCCGTTATTGTCCTTCGTGTTCCGCACCGGCAAGGCCATTCCCATTGCGCCGGCCAAGGAAGACCCCGAGCGCCTGCAGGCGGCCTACGACAGCATCGCGCGGGAGCTGGAGGACGGCCAGGTGGTGTGCATCTTCCCCGAGGGTGAGATCACCCGCGACGGCCAGATGCGCGAGTTTCGCGAAGGCGTCGAGCGCATCGTCAAGCGCACGCCGGTGCCGGTGGTGCCGATGGCGCTGCGCGGCCTCTGGGGCAGTTTCTTCTCGCGCAAGGGCGGCCCGGCCATGGCCCGCTTTCCCCGCCGCTTCTGGTCGCGGATAGAGCTGGTGGTCGGGCGGGCGCTGCCGCCGGAGCAGGTCAGCGCGGTGGAGTTGCAGCGGCGGGTACAGAGCATGCTGGATACCGGAGAGCCTGCGCTCGATTGTGGCCCGGTCCCGGCGGCGGGATAGCGAACGTGCGCCTAGGCGATTCCGCTGACAAGCCTGAACTATTCTGAATGGGCGCTGGTGACACCGCGGATATAGTTGCTGATCAGCGCATCGGTGAGCTGCTCCGTGCCCTGCTTGCCCACCACGTCGAGCTTGTTGGTCAGGGTCAGCATGCAGATGCCATGCACGCCGCTGAACAGGGTCTGGGCGGTGGTTTCCAGCGCCCGCCCGGTCGATTGGGTGACCTCGCGCACGGGCTCGACGATCAGCGACACCAGGCCCTCGATGCGCCGGTCTAACCAGTCGGGGCTGTCGCTGCCAGGCGGCAGCCGGTGCTCGAAGCACAGGCGCCACAGGCTGGGGTTGGCGCGCGCAAACTCGACGTAGGCCCGGGCCGCGCGCTTGAGCCGGGTGACCGGGCCGGCGCGGCCCGATGCCGCGGGCTCGATTGCCGCGTACATGCGGTCCAGCGTGCGCGCGTTCACGTGCAAAATCACTTCGTCCAGATTGGCGAAATTCAGGTAAATCGTCCCCGCCGCGTAGCCAATTTGCTTGGCAATCGCGCGCGCACTCAGCCCAGCGGCGCCGTGTTCGGCGACCAGCGCCTCGGCGGCATCCAGAATCAGGTTCTTGAGCTCTTCTTTGCTGTGATCACCCCGGCGTGGCATCGGCATCTCCTTAATGGTCCCGGCCATTGTAGCGCAATAGTTGAACGCTGTTCAGTGATGTGCTAATACTAAACAATGTTCAGTTAATGGCTCTTTTTTTAACTTAACACTGAACAGTGTTCACTTATACGGAGGGCAAGACCATGCGGGAATCCATATCGCGAACCTTAGTTCGAGCCTTTGGGCTGAGCCTGGTGCTCGGCTTGTTGCTGGTGGCCAGTTCGGTGCACGCCGCGGGACTGATGACACCGGTGGGCGGTGACAGCGCACCGCTGTCGATCCGCTCGCACCATGTCGATGTCACCATCGAAGGAGGCTATGCCATCACCGAGATCGAACAGGTGTTTCACAACCCCCACAGTACCGATCTGGAGGCCTACTACAGCTTCCCTGTGCCCGAGCAGGGCACGGTAGCCGAGTTCACACTGTGGATCGACGGCCAGCCGGTGACCGGCGAGGTGCTGGAAAAACAGCGGGCACGCGAGGTCTATCAGCAGGAGAAGGCGGCCGGTCGTGACGCCGGCCTGACCGAGAAGGATGCCTACCGCAGCTTTGACGTGTATGTGTCGCCGCTGCGGGCGCGGCAGGACACCCGCGTGCGGCTGGTGTACATCCAGCCCGCCTTCGTGGATTCGGGCGTCGGTCGCTATGTCTATCCGCTGGAAGAGGGCGGGGTCGACGAGCACAAACTGGCGTTCTGGAGCGCTAACGAGGTGGTAGAGGAGGCCTTCAGTTTTACGCTCACGCTGCGCTCGGGCTATCCGGTGGATGCCCTGCGCCTGCCGCAACATGCCGAGGCCGCGCTGCAGCAACTCAGCGACAACGAGTGGCAGGTGACGATGAACAATTACCCGGGCATGGTGGCGCCGGCTGCCAGCGATTCTGCGCCTGCCGAGTCGGCAAACGCGGCCAGCGGCGCCAGTGCGGCGACGGCCACAGCGGCGGCCGCCTTTCGGCTAGACCGCGACATTGTCGTCTACTGGCGCCACCGCCAGGGGCTGCCCGGCGGGGTCGAGCTGGCCGCCTACAAGCCCGAGGGCAAGGAGCGCGGCACCTTCATGATGACGCTGACGCCGGGTGGCGACTTGCCGCCGATCACCACCGGCAGCGACTGGGTGTTCGTGCTGGATGTGTCCGGCTCGATGTCGGCCAAGCTGGCGACACTGGCCGACGGCGTGGTGCAGGCGCTGCAGCGCATGCGCCCGCAGGACCGCTTCCGGATCGTGCTGTTCAACAACAGCGCTTGGGAATTGACCCGCGGATATGTGCCGGCCAGTGAGGACAAGGTGCGCGAGTACGCGCGCAAAGTGGCGGGCCTGGCGTCCAGCGGCGGCACCAATCTGTACGGCGGCCTGAGCCTGGCGATGGATAGCCTGGACGCTGACCGCCCCACCGGCATCGTACTGGTCACCGATGGCGTGGCCAACGTCGGTGTCACCGCGCAGAAGGATTTCCTCAAGCTGCTGGAGCGTTACGACGTGCGCCTGTTCACCGCGATCATGGGCAACAGCGCCAACCGTCCCCTGCTGGGCGTGCTAACCGATGCCAGCAACGGCTTTGCGGTGAGCGTGTCCAATAGCGACGATGTCGTCGGCCATATCCTGCAGGCCAGCGCCAAACTCACCCGTCACGCCATGAACGAGGTGGAGATCGATATCGACGGCGTCAAAGTCGCCGACCTCCGCCCGCAGCGCATCGGCAGCGTCTACCACGGCGAGCAGATCGTGCTGCTGGGCCACTACTGGGGTGGCGGCATGGCGGACGTCAGCCTGAAGGCGAAAGTGGGCGGCAGGCCGGTGAGCTATCAGACCCGCTTTGCCTTTCCCGCTGAGGGTGGCCAAAACCCCGAGTTGGAACGCCTGTGGGCCTACGCCGCCATCCGCGAGTTACAGCGCGAGGCGGCCAACTTCGGTGACGACAGTGATATTCGCCAGGCGGTTGTCGATCTGGGGGTCGAATACGGTCTGGTCACCGACCATACCTCCATGGTGGTTCTGCGCGAGGAGGTCTTCGAGCAGTACGGTATCGAGCGCCGCAACGCCAATCGCCGCGAGCTCGAGCGCCTCGCCAAGGCCCAGCGCGCCCAGCAAGCTCCGCCGGCGACACGTGTCGACAGCCAGCAGCCGATGTTCGGCAATGCACCGCAAGCGGCGCCGGGCGGCAGCGGATCGGGAGCCCTGGGCCCCTGGTGGCTGCTGTTGCTGTTGCCGGTCCTGGCGGCACTGCCGCGACTGCGGCGGCTGGTGTGAGTGCTCTCTTGTGGCGGCGCGCAGTCGGGGCCCTGTCGCAATCGCCGTCGACCTGGGCGCTGGCCCTGGCGGCGGCGCTGGCGACACTGGCGCCCGAGGCGCTGGCGCTGCTGCCCCTGGAGCGCAGTGTGTCGCTGTGGGGGCAGCCCTGGCGCCTGCTCAGCGCTCACCTCGCCCCCTGCGATGTTGGCCCCCGGGCCGGGGATCTGCTGGGTTTGGGGGTGCTGGGCGCGGCCGTTGAGCCGCTGCTGCGCTGGTGCCTGCCGCTGGTACTGCTGCTCAGCGCCCTGGCGATCAATGCCTGGTTCTACCTGGTTGCCGATGCGCTCGAGCGCTACTGCGGCTTGTCCGGCGTGCTCAACGCAGTGCTGACACTGGGCCTGTTGAGCTGGTGGCGGCGCACGGGAGATGCCCTGCCACTGTTGGTGGGTCTCGCCGCAGTCGTCAAGTTAGGGGTTGAGTGGCACACGGGGGTGGCGGTGTTCACCGACCCTGGCTGGCGGTCGGTACCGGCCGCCCACGCCGTGGGCATGCTGACGGGCATCGCCTGTTTTGTTACCGAGGCTTGCTGGCGACGGTACTGCAGCTGGGTTTCGGCGCCGTCGAGGCCCAAATCGATACTGCAAAGTGCCGGCGCCGACGCCAATCTGCGCACTACTCCGCCAAAACAGCCGCAAATCGCAGCTACAGCCCAGCGGCCCGCCCCCGTAACCTGAGCATGAAACCACCTTCGGAGGCGGGCCGTGAAAGCGATTCTGGTGCTGGGTGCCGGCAAGATCGGCAGCGTGATCGCCGCCATGTTGGC
>JBFHRT010000074.1:0-8152 GCA_041591575.1 Spongiibacteraceae bacterium | reverse complement strand
GGCAGCAGGCTGCGGCCCTGCTGCCTGAGTACCGCCACCGCACCATCATCCAGCACCAGCCGACCACTGACCTGGATGCGCCCGGCCAGCCATTTCTTGCGCGCCGCCAGCGGCTGCTGCGCCGCCAGCAGCAGGGTGCCCGCGGCCTCGCCGGCAGCAACCCGCTCTACCACACGCTCGGCACGACCGCTTGCGATCACTGTGTGCGCGCCGGAACGCGCCGCCAGCCGCGCCGCACGCACCTTGGTGATCATACCGCCGCGCCCCAGGGCGCCGGCACCGGAGGCCATCGCGATCAGACTGCTGTCGTCGGCGCGAGCCTCCCCCACCAGCTGCGCATCGGCATGGTGGCGAGGGTCTTTATCGTAAAGACCTTCCTGGTCAGTGAGAATCAGCAGCGCATCGGCATTGATCAGGTTGGCCACCAGTGCCGCCAGGGTGTCGTTATCACCGAAGCGAATCTCGTCGGTGACCACGGTATCGTTCTCATTGACCACCGGAATCACCCCCAGCTCCAGCAGGGTCTGCAGTGCGGCGCGGGCGTTGAGGTAGCGGTCACGGGCAGAGATATCATCATGCCCCAGCAAAATCTGTGCGGTGTGCAGGCCGTGGCGGGCAAAGCGCGATTCATAGGCCTGAATCAGCCCCATCTGCCCCACCGCAGCGGCGGCCTGCAGGCGGTGCACTTCGTCCGGGCGCCGGCGCCAGCCCAGCCGGGTCATGCCCTCGGCAACAGCACCGGAAGACACCAACACCACTTCACAGCCGCGCGAGCGCAGCGCCGCGATCTGGCTGACCCAGCCATCCAGCCCCTCGGTGCACAGGCCGCGACCATCATCGGTCAGCAGCGCCGAGCCGATTTTCACTACCCAGCGCCGGGCACTCTTCAGTTGCGAACGTGTTTGTGCTGCCAAACCGCGGCCCTCAGGGAACGTAGGTCACTTCGACGTCGTAATCGCCGTCATCATCATCGTCGTCGTCATCGCCTGCCTCACGCTGGCGACGGCGCGCGGCGGCACGCTCCTCAGCCAGCGCGCGAATGCGCTCGCGAGCCTCGCGCTGCATGGCGCGCTGAGTCTCCAGCTCGGCTTCCGCCGCCTCCGGGTCATCCCGCTCGCGCTCGGCACAGGCCTCCACGTAACGCAGGATATCCTGACACAGGCGCTCGGTGTTCTCGCCACTGATGGCAGCAATGCGGTATACCGGCCCCTGCCAACCCAGCGCGGCGACAATTTCGTCGCAACGCGCCTGACGCTCATCCTCCGGCAGCAGATCCAGCTTGTTGAGCACCAGCCAGCGCTCGCGCTGCGCCAGGGTCGGACTGAAAGCTTCCAGCTCCTCAGCAATCACCCGAGCGGTTTCCGCCGGGTCGCTGCCATCGAAGGGCGCCGCGTCCACCAGATGCAACAACAGACGGTTGCGAGTCAGGTGCTTGAGAAAGCGAATGCCCAGCCCGGCGCCGTGGGCCGCGCCCTCCACCAGCCCCGGAATGTCGGCCACCACAAAACTGCGGTGCGGCTGCACCTTGACCACACCCAGGTTGGGCACCAGGGTGGTAAAGGGGTAATCGGCGACCTTGGGCTTGGCGGCAGACACCGCGCGGATAAAGGTGGACTTGCCGGCATTGGGCATACCCAGCAGACCGACGTCGGCCAGCACCTTCATCTCCAGGCGCAGGTTGCGCTGCTCACCCTCACTGCCGGGCGTGGTCTGGCGCGGGGCGCGGTTGGTGCTGGACTTGTAGCGAGTATTGCCCAACCCGTGAAAACCACCCTGTGCCACTTTCAGCAGCTCACCGTCCTCGGCCAGGTCGCCGAGAATCTCACCGGTGTCGTCGTCGATCACCGTGGTGCCCACCGGCACCCGCAACACCAGGTCGACACCACTCTTGCCGCGACAGTTGCCGCCACTACCGCCCTGACCGTTCTCGGCCTGATAGTTACGCACGTAGCGGTAGTCCACCAGCGTATTGACGCCAATATCAGCCTGCAGCAGCACACTGCCGCCGTCGCCGCCGTCGCCGCCGTCAGGGCCACCCTTGGGAATATATTTTTCGCGGCGGAAACTCAGACAGCCGTTGCCACCCTTGCCGGCACTGACCTTGATGACCGCTTCGTCGACGAATTTCATGGTTGAGGTCGCTATTGTGGAGTTGCTAATTAAGTCACGCGTGTAGCCAGAGTATAACGCTACTGGAAAGCAGTCGGACGCCGGAAGTCTGACGCCTGACGCTTAAAGCGGTGCGCGCAGCGCACCCTACAATGGCAGCGCACTGGCACACATGTCGCTGCGCAGTTAGATCTTGACCCTAGGCTTTTGACCTTGGCGTCAGACGCCCGACTTCAGACTTCCGACCCAAGCTTTCACCCAGATACAAAAAAGCCCCGCCGAACCGACGAGGCTTTTCTCGTTCGCCCGGGCGAGGTTTACGCGGCAACAATGCTCACGAACTTGCGCTTGGGAGCGCCTTTAACCTCGAACTTCACGTGGCCATTGGCCTTGGCGAACAGAGTGTGGTCCTTGCCAACACCCACGTTCTCACCAGCGTGAATACGGGTGCCGCGCTGACGCACGATGATGCTGCCCGCGGAAACCAGTTGGCCGCCAAAGCGCTTGACGCCAAGGCGTTTACTTTCGGAATCGCGACCGTTACGAGTACTACCGCCAGCTTTCTTGTGAGCCATAATTTACTCCTTCAATACCTTAAGCGCTGATACCAGTGATCTTGACTTCGGTGTACCACTGGCGGTGTCCGGCCTGCTTCATGCTGTGCTTGCGGCGGCGGAACTTAACAATCTTGACCTTGGCGTGACGGCCCTGGGCAACCACTTCCGCAGTCACTTTGCCGCCCTCGACGTAGGGCGCGCCCACTTTCAGCTCGCCGTCTTTGTTTACCAGCAGCACCTTGTCAAACTCGATGCTCTCGCCAGTGGCCACTTCAATTTTTTCCAGCTTGAGGGTTTCACCCTCAGTCACACGGTGTTGCTTGCCACCGCTTTCGATAACAGCGTACATATCTCTACTCCAAAAGCCTGCTTGCAGTTTGAAATTAATAAGGCCGACAACCCTGTCGGGACAAGTCCAGGCACCGCCTGCGCCGAGGGGGCGACAGCGGTTTTGCTACAGGGGCGCGAATTGTACGCAAATTCACCGCTGCCGGCAAGCCCGGCGCGCAGCCCCGGCTTGACACCCGCGCGGGCGCCCCCTAGGATGCCAGCCGGTATATCTGCCCGGAAATCTCAGCGCTTGCAGATTTTGCGGGCCCGCAATGAGCGACAAGACTCATTTCCGAGCAATATGACGAACATCCCCGGCTAGGCGCACAGTATCAATGCAGCAAATCCGACAGGTGGTGGCGGGTGAATTCGAGGCCGTCAACGCCCTCATCGTCGAGCAACTACACTCCGACGTCCCGCTGGTGGAAAACATCGGCCATTACATCGTAGCGGCGGGCGGCAAGCGCCTGCGCCCGATGCTCACCCTGCTCAGCGCCGGCGCCTGCGGTGACATTCAGCCTAACCACATCCAGCTGGCGGCGGTCATCGAGTTCATCCACACCGCCACCCTGTTGCACGACGACGTGGTGGACCTGTCGGCCCTGCGTCGCGGCCTGCCCACCGCCAACGCCAAATGGGGCGACGCCCCCAGCATACTGGTGGGCGACTTCCTCTATTCTCGCGCCTTCCAGATGCTGGTCAGCATCGGCAGCATGCCGGTGATGGCGCTGCTGTCGGACACCACCAATACCGTGGCCGAGGGCGAGGTGCTGCAGCTGACCCGCGCCGGCGACCCCGACACCGGCGAGGACGCCTATTACCAGGTGATCCGTAACAAGACCGCAGTGCTGTTTGCCGCCGCCTGCAGCGGTTCCGCCCTGCTGGCTGGCCGCGAGGAACTGGCCGCACCGCTGCACGACTACGGCCTCAACCTGGGCACCGCCTTCCAGCTAGTGGACGACCTACTGGATTACCGCGGCGACCCCGCCGAGACCGGCAAGAATGTCGGCGACGACCTCGCCGAGGGCAAGCCGACGCTGCCACTGATCTACGCACTTCAACACGCCGCCGCCGATGAGCGCGAGCTGATCGCCAACGCCATCCGCAACAAGTCCGCCGAGCAGCTACAGGCGGTGATAGCGATCGTGCAGCGCTGTGGCGCCCTGGACTACACCGAGGAGGCGGCACGCCGCTATTCCGAGGACGCACTGGCAACGCTGGATGCGCTACCCGAGGGCTGCCACCGCGAGGCCTTGGCGGAACTGACCCGGCTGGCGCTGCAGCGCGTCAGCTAAGACTGCTCCCCGCAACATCGCACCGCGGCCGCCGCGCCGGTTAACATCCCCGCTCAGGCCCGTTAGACTTCGTTCTTCACGCCAATGGCAGCCGCCGTCGGCATTGTGCTGCGAGCAAAACGATAACAATGACCCACACCCCTGAAGCGCCCGCCACCCCCGACACCCCGGCCTGGCGGCGGCTGACCGAGCTGCGAAACGCCCAGCGCAACACCGTGCTGCTGCAGCGTTTCAGCGACGACCCGCAGCGCGCTGCGCGCTTCAGCCTGGCGGCCGGGCCGCTGCACGCCGACTTTTCCAAGCAGCACATCGATGAGGACGTGCTGCAGGCACTGCTGGCGCTGGCGGAAGAGCGCGGCGTATCGCGCTTCCTGCACGCGGTAATGGACGGCGACATCGTCAATATCACCGAGGGCCGCAGCGCCGCCCACAATCGACTGCGCGAGGCCGCGGCCACCGACTCCGACATTGTCGTTATGCGCAGCCAGCTGGCGGCGCTGGTCGAGGCGGTGCACAGCGGCAGTTTCTGCGGCGCCGATGGCGCCCCGTTTGCCGACCTGGTACATATCGGCATCGGCGGCTCCGACCTGGGTCCGCAACTGGTCTGCGACTGCCTGGCCGGCAGCGAAACGCCGCGACTGCGGCTGCACTTCGTGTCCAATATCGACCCCGCCGCGCTAAGCCACACGCTCGCCAGCCTGAACCCGGCGACCACACTGTTTGCGGTATCGACCAAGTCTTTCAGCACCGAAGAAACCCTCAGCAACGCCGCTTCCGCCAAAGCCTGGCTGCAGGCACAGCTGCCGGACGCTGACGCCAACGCACAGTTTGTAGCCGTCACCGCCAAGCCCGCAGCAGCCGCTGCCTTCGGCATAGCCGAGCAGAAAATTGTGCGCACCCCGGGCTGGGTCGGCGGCCGCTTTTCGCTGTGGTCGGCCACCGGCCTGCCCATCGCCCTGGGATTTGGCATGCAGCGCTTCGAGCAACTGCTGGCCGGCGGCGCCGCCATCGACCGCCATGTAGCCGGCACACCGCTGCGCGAAAACCTGCCGGTGCTGCTGGGGCTGCTGGACGTGTGGAACCGCAATCTGCTGGGACTGCATTCGCTCGCGGTCATTCCCTACGACCACAGCCTGAGACTGCTGCCGTCACACCTGCAGCAACTGCTGATGGAGAGCGCCGGCAAAAGCGTCAGTGCCACAGGTCAGCCACTGACCCTGCACAGCTGCCCGGTGATCTGGGGCAGCGAAGGCAGCAACGCCCAGCACAGTTTTTTCCAAATGCTGCACCAGGGCAGCGAGGTGGTGCCGGTGGACTTTATTCTGCCGCTGAGCAGCCACCATCCACTGGGCGACCAGCACCGCAAACTGGTGGCCAATTGCCTGGCGCAGAGCCTGACCTTGATGGCGGGAAAGAGCGCCTCCGATATTTCCATCCAGCTGCAGAGCGAGGGACTGGACGCGGAGGCGGCCGCAACCCTGGCGGCACACAAGACCATGCCCGGCAACCGCCCCAGCACCACCATCAGCGTTGCCAAGACTGACGCCCACAGCCTGGGGGCGCTGATTGCACTGTACGAACACCGCCTGCTGACCGCCTGCGCGGTGTGGGATATCAACCCCTTCGACCAGTGGGGAGTGGAGTTGGGCAAGCGCCTGAGCCGCTCGCTGATGGATGCACTGGGTGGCGGGGATGTGTCAGCGCTGGACGGCTCCACGCGGCAGCTGGTGGAGCGTTATCGGGCGGTTGCTGAAGCGGACTAACCTAGCACCGCGGACGCGGCGAAGGGCGCGCGGTGCGCGCGGCGCACCCTACAAACTTCGCCTCGCTTTCAACGCTGAGAGCGCCGTGCAGGGTGCTCCGCAATGCCATTAACTTTGCGAAGTAGGTCCGCATAAGCTTGCGTTGCGGACGTTCGCCGGAATGGCCACAGCACTCGCTGCGCTCGCGGGCCACGCTGACGTTAAAAAGCGCTTATCCAGCCTACAACTAACAAGCCACTTCCAAACACCATCATTGCGAGTCGCCACAGGCGACGCCGCAATCTCCCTATTACGGCACCAAGCCAGCTGGAGATTGCCACACTGCTTAACAATCAACACGAGCGTCCTGCCAACCTCGCTGCCATTCTGGCCGAGATTGCCGCGTCGCGGGACCGCGAACATGCGCGGCCCGCTCCTATACGCAATGACGGAGGCTTCTTAAGCCTGGGCGTCGATAAAGGCCAGCAGCTCGGCGGTCTTGGCCTGCATCAGCGCCACATCGCCGCGCGACTCCACATTGAGGCGCACCACCGGCTCGGTGTTGGACATGCGCAGGCTGAGCCGCCAGTCGCCGAGGTCCAGGCTGAGACCATCGGTGTGATCCACCGACACGGCATTAGCACCGTACTCGGCTTCCACCGCCGCGATCACCGCCTGGGGCTGGGCGATTTCGCGATTGATTTCGCCGCTGCAGGGAAAGGCCGCCATGCGCTCGCTGACCAGCGCCGACAGCGGCTTGCCAGTGACCGCAATCATCTCCGCCACCAGCAGCCACGGAATCATGCCACTGTCGCAGTAGGCGAAATCGCGGAAGTAGTGGTGGGCGCTCATCTCACCACCGTAGATGGCATTTTCCTTGCGCATGCGCTCCTTGATAAAGGCGTGGCCGGTCTTGCTCTGCACCGCCTCGCCTTCAAAGCGCGATGCCACATCCTGGGTGTTCCACACCAGCCGCGGGTCGTGCACGATGCGCTCGCCCGGCGCCGCGCGCAGAAAGCTCTCCGCCAGCAGCCCCACCAGGTAGTAACCCTCGATAAAGTCGCCGTTCTCGTCAAAGAAGAAACAGCGGTCGAAGTCGCCGTCCCAGGCCAGCGCCAGGTCGGCGCCGTGAGCCTTGACTGCGGCACTGGTCTCCTCGCGATTCTCCACCAGCAGCGGGTTGGGCACACCGTTGGGGAAATTGCCGTCGGGCTCATGATGCAGCCGCACAAACTCGAAGGGCAGGTGCCGCTCCAGCAGGTCCACCACCCGGCCGGCGCCGCCGTTACCGGCATTGACCACGATCTTCAGCGGCTTCAGCGCGCTGACATCGATATAGGACAGCAGGTGTTCGGCATAGGCCGCAGCGGTGTCCAGCGGCTGGTAGTCACCACGCTGGGCAGCGGGCGCGAACTGGTTTTGCTCGGCCAGGCGCTTGATATCCAGCAGGCCGGTGTCGCCACTGATGGGTTTGGACTGCTCGCGCACGAACTTCATGCCGTTGTAGTCCTTGGGGTTGTGACTGGCGGTGACCGCGATGCCACCGTCCATCTCCGCGTGGGAGGTGGCGAAGTAGATCTCCTCGGTACCACACAGGCCAATGTCGTAGACATCGACACCGGCGTCGCGCAGGCCCTCGGCCAGCGCGCCCTTGATGGCCTCGCTGCTGAGACGAATATCGTGACCGACCACCACCTTGCGCGGCTTGATCACCTCGGCATAGGCGCGACCAATGCGATAGGCAATATCTTCATTCAGCTGGTCGGGAATGCGGCCGCGCACATCGTAGGCCTTGAAACAGCTCAGTTCAGTCATCGGGCGTTACAGCTCCTGGTAGAGGTTTTCGTAAACGTAATTGGTGGCCTCGACAAAGCCGGGCACACTGCCGCAGTCAAAGCGCTGGCCCTGGAATTTGTAAGCCAGCACGCAGCCGGACTTGGCCTGACTGCGCAGCGCATCGGTGATCTGGATCTCGCCACCCTTGCCCGGCGGCGTTTCGCGCAGGATGTCGAAGATATCCGGCGTGAGGATATAGCGGCCGATAATGGCCAGATTGGAAGGCGCTTCCTCGGCCGAGGGCTTCTCGATCATGTCCTCGACCTGGTAGAGCCCGTCCTTG